>CAZLHZ010000076.1:0-8318 GCA_964559285.1 uncultured Actinomycetes bacterium
CGCGATCCAGATCCCACAGGGTCAGACCGTGGGAGAGCACATCGAGATCCGGATGCATGCGCTGCTCGTACTCAAGGGGATTCGTGTCCGCCATGAGATGGCCGCGCACGCGGAAGGCGTGGATGATCTCCTGCACGCGAACGGTCTTGTCGAGGTCGGTCTCATGCGAGGCTGAGATGTCGTGGGCCCAGCGCACCGGGGCGTAGGGCACACCCAGTGAGCGGAAGATCTCGTCGTAGAACCCGTCCTTGCCCAGCAGCAGATCGTGGATGCGGCGCAGGAACTCACCGGACTGGGCGCCCTGGATGATGCGGTGATCGTAGGTCGAGGTGAGCGTCATGATCTTGGAGACCGCATTGCGGACGATCGACTCCTCGGAGGCGCCCTGCCACTCGGCGGGGTACTCCATCGCGCCGACGCCGATGATCGACCCCTGTCCGGGCATGAGGCGCGGGACGGAGTGGACGGTGCCGATGCCGCCGGGGTTGGTGAGCGACATGGTCGTGCCGGCGAAATCGGCGACCTCGAGCTTGGCGTTGCGGGCACGGCGTACCAGATCCTCGTAGGTCGCCCAGAAGGTCGCGAAGTCCATGACTCCGGCGTCCTTGATGGACGGCACGAGAAGCTGACGGGTGCCGTCGGGCTTGGCGAGGTCGATCGCGAGGCCGAGGTTGACTGCGGTGTTGCGGTTGACCGCGGGCTTGCCGTCGATCTCGGCGTAGGAGAAGTTCATGTCGGGGACGGCGGCGACGGCGCGCACGACGGCGTAGCCGACGAGGTGCGTGAATGACACCTTGCCGCCGCGTCCGCGCGCGAGGTGGTTGTTGAGGACCGTGCGGTTGTCGATGAGGAGCTTGACGGGGACGGCGCGCACACTCGTGGCGGTCGGCACGCCCAGGCTTGCCTCCATGTTCTCCACGACCTTGGCGGCGACACCGCGCAGCACGGTGGCATCGGCGGTGGGGGCGGCGGCAGCGTGGTGGCTGGCAGTGGTGGGTGCGGGTGCGGGTGCGGGCGTGGCTGGCTGTGCTGGTGCGGCGCTGGCTGCAGGAGAACTGGCTGTCGAAGAACTGAGCGCGGCTCGCAACTGCGCATCGGCCGGGGTGTAGCCCTCGAAGAATTCCCACCATGCTGGGTCGACACTGTCGCGATCAGTGAGGAACTGTTGGTAGATCTCATCCACCAGCCACTCGTTGGCGCCGAAGGATGCGGGGACGGTGTGGGATTCGGTGCTCACGGATGACAAGGGTAACCCTCGCGCGCACGGCACTCGCACCCCCGACTCCCCGCCCGCGCGGACAACTCCCGGTCATCCCCGGCCCCGCGGACAACATCGGGCGGTAACCACCGGATTCTGTCCGCGGCAACGGGCTCTCAGGCACTGTCGCGCAGCGCCACCGCCTCACGGATCACCCGCACGACCGCCGCTGGATCACCCGAGAGCTGCTCCCATGTGAACCGCAACACAGTCCAGCCCAGCAGCACCAGCATGTTCTGCCGCAGGCGGTCGGATTCGAACGCTGCTCGGTCGGTGTGATGTGCGCGACCATCAATCTCCAGCGCGATCATCCGACTCTCGTCCGCAATGTCGAGCTCAGCCACGACCAGTCCCCGCCGATCTCGCACGGCGAGGTTGCCGACCCAGGTGCCCATCCCGCTTGAGCGCGCGCACGTCCACGCCAGCCGCTCTGCCTCCGATCGTGACCCGTCGGCGATCCCGCGGCCGAGCGTCCTCAGTCGTCCGATCCCCAGCACGCTGACGCGAGCACGCCGCTCGACCAGGTGGGCGAATCGCTCCGGCTCAACCCAGTGCAGCTGCAGGGCTCGGTCGAGCAGATCGCGGGCATCGGCGTACGCCATGGCGATGAGAGTGTCGAGCAGCGCATCATCGCGCGATGCCATGACGATGCCGCCCTGGTCGCGCAGTGATCCGCGGTGGATGCGGCGCATGATGCGTACGCCGGAAATCCGGGGATGGTCATGCCGACCCGCCACCACAACATGGCAGTGCTGGGTCGTGGGGATGTCGAGGCCGCCGATGCGTGCCGCGGTGAGCCCGCTGACGACGGCGTTGGGTCCCGCCGAGTGCGTGAGCGCCCAGGCATCGCGAATGTCGTGGGATGACACGAGGTGGGGGATGACGAGGGCGCGGAAAAGTCGCGTGAGGTCACCGCGACGCAGGGCGCTCCGCTGTGCTGCGTCAGTCATGCCGAGGGCGCGCGCTTGGGGGGCGGACACGACGCCGCCCTGGCGGCGCGCGGTGGGGAACAGCTGATCGAGGCGGTACTTGCTCATGGCGGAAGGCTGCGGGTGCGGTGGGATCGGGGCCAGTCCCCAGAGTCGATCGGTGGATAGCGCCCCGTTGGCGCGGACAACTCCCGGCGGTGACGGGCCGGAAATGTCCGCGGGGGCTGGGACCGCAGGACAATGTCCGCGGGAGGGGGGAGGGTGGGGGCCATGAGTGATGGTGTTGAGCAGATTCTCGAGGGCTGCGTGGCCCTCGTCACCGGCGGCAGCCGAGGCATTGGGTACGCCGCAGGCCGCGGCCTGGCCGCTCGGGGTGCGACCGTCGTCCTCGTCGGCGCCGACGTCAACCGCGTGGCGTCGGCTGCGGCCGCGATCGTCGACGAGGGGTTCGATGCGGTGGGGATCGCCGCCGATGTGTCGGATGCCGGGGCGATGGCGGCGCTGCCCGATCGACTGGGGTCGCTGGCAGCGGTCGACATCCTCGTGTGCAGTGCCGGGGTGATGAGCGCCCCGATGTCGAAGACGCTGCGGACGACCGCGGACGAGTGGCGACGGGTCATGGCGGTCAACCTCGACGGTGCCTTCCATGCGATTCACGCCGTCGTCCCGGGGATGGCGGAGCGGAGGTCCGGGCGGATCATCACCGTCTCGGCCTGCCTCGGCCGCTTCACCGGCCCGGGCACAGCGGGAGGGCTGGCGCCCTACCGCGTCTCCAAGGCGGGTCTCAACGCGCTCACGAAGAATCTGGCCGCGGAGCTCCAGTTGGGGCGGCGAGGGGTCCTCGTCGACGCCATGTGCCCCAACCACTGCCGCACCGACATGGGTGGGCCGGACGCGCCGCGATCGGCGGAGGAGGGAGCGGAGACGATCCTGTGGCTGGCGACGCGTCCGGCGACGCAACCGGATGGCTCGCCGGCACCGACCGGACTGCTGTGGGAGGACCGCGAGATCGTGCCCTGGTAGACGGCTCGGGCTGTCAGCCGACCCCAGCCGACATCGCCGACCTCAGTCGAGGTCGGCGATGATGATCTTCCGCATCGCCATCATCCGCTCGGTCGTGCGCTGTGCCACGGTTGGCTCAGGGCTCGAGAGCAGTTCGGTGAGCCGTCGCGGGATGACCTGCCAACTCACCCCGAAACGGTCACTGCACCATCCGCACATGCTCTCCTCGCCACCGTCGGACACGAGGGCATCCCAGAGGCGGTCAACCTCGGCCTGGGTGTCGCAGAACACCTGGAAGCTGATCGCGGGTGAGTGCGTGTACACCGGTCCCGCGTTGAGGGCGAGGAAGGGTTTCCCGAAGATCTCGAACTCCACGGTGAGGACGCTGCCCGCCGGCTTCTGGGCATCGACGGGGTAGTACGAGGTCGACACGACGCGCGAGTCAGGAAACGTCCGCACATAGAAGTCGGCTGCCTCACCTGCCTGGGAGTCGAACCACAGGCAGGTTGTTACTCCGTCAATCGCCATGACCGGGAGGCTACTGGGGCGCTACTGGGGCGGCGGCGGGGGCGGAGGCGGGGGCGGAGGCGGGGGCGGCGTGCTCCCACCGGGCGCCGGAGGTGCCGGCGGCGGCGGGAACCCACCGGGCGGCGGGGGCGCGTAGCCGGTACCGGGCTGGTAGCCCATCGGTGGCTGCGACCCCCGGTAGGGAGCACCCCCGGTGACCGGGCCTTCGGGACCGCTGCCGAACCGGTTCGGTCCGAAGGATCGGGTGGCCGCCCACACGATGAGGATGATCCAGCCGACGCAGCAGGCAAACCACAGCAACTGCCACCAGCCGGACTTGTCGATGTCATGGAGGCGACGGGCGCCGACCGCGAGCGAGGGCAGGAGGAGGCCGAGGCCGACGAGGCCGGAGACGCCATTCCACACCAGGCTCATGGGCGACAGTTGCGTCGACGACGCGGCGGGGAACACCGCCGAGATCATCCCGCCGATGGTTGACAGGGCGAGGGACACGAGAAGCCCGAACAGCTGGAACCACCAGTATTCGGCCCGGCCCGCCCGGCCCTCGAACACGGCGTACTTCCGGAAGCACGTGGCAATGGACTGCCCGAATGTCATGACTCCTCCTCACATCCCCGCGGACACAATCCGTCCGTGACGGCGCCGATCCGTCCGCTCACCATTTAACCGCAGGACATTGTCCGCGGGGGACAGTGCGGGGGCGGTGGTTCAGGTGATGTCGCGGCGCAGGGTGGTCGCGGCCGCCACGGCACCGAACACCACGGCATAGCCCGCGAGCAGGAGCGCGCCACCCCAGGCGGGGAGGTACGTCGCTGCCGAGGCCTGCCCACCCGCGAACGAGCTCGCCCCGAGCACCGAGGTCACAGCCCCCCCGGGCAGCCACTTGCCGACCGCGGGCAGGAACGCGACGACGAGCGGCTCGACAAGGATCATCCACACGAGGGCCGCGATGATCGCCGCGATCTGGTTGCGGATGAGGGCCCCGACGCAGACCCCGACGATCCCGTAGACGCAGAAGGCGAGCAGGACCGCGCCCGCGATCTCCCACAGGGACGAGACCGGCACGGGCGCGTGCGCCTTGAGTGGCAGCAGCGCGAGGGCCAGACCGAAGGCGACGACGACCGCGATGATCCCCTGAACGATGCCGATGAGGGCGAAGGCCTTCACCTTGCCCAGCAGCACCAGTCCGCGCCGCGGCGTCACGAGGAAGGTCGACGTGATCGTCTGGTGGCGGTACTCCGTCGTCATGCCGAGGATCCCGAGCACCAACACGATGACGGAGGCCGAGCCGGCGGCCGCGAAGACACTGCGCAGGATCACCGGCTCGGTGAGCGGCGGGATGCCCTGCTGCCCGGAGCAGAAGATGAGGGCGGCCACGTTCATGGCGGTGTAGGCGGCCAGGGCCAGGCTCAGCCACAGCACCATCTTCGTCGTCGTCACCTTGAGCAGTTCGGCGCGGACCTCGCGCACGAGAACCCGGATCATGCGGCACCCGCCATCGACCCGGTGAGCCCAAGGAACACCTGCTCGAGGTCCCCGCCGAGTTCGCGCAGCTCGTGCAGCTCGATCCCGGCGCGCAGGGCGGCCCGCCCCACGATCGCCGGGGCGACGCCCTCGACGAGGAGCGAGCCGGGCTCGCCTCCGGCGCGCACACCCGTCGGCACGACCCCGTCGACTCCGGCTCGCAGCACCTCGGCCAATCGGTCAGCCTCGGGAGTCACGACCCGCACACCGGCACGATGCTCGGCGATGAGGTCGGCAAGGGTCGTCGACCGCACGAGGCGCCCGCGCGCGATCACGAGCACATCGTCCACTGTCTGCTCCACCTCGGCCAGGACGTGGCTGGAGACGAGCACGGTCCGCCCCTCACCGGCGAGGTGCCGCAGGAAGACCCGCAGCCACGCAATGCCCTCCGGATCCAGGCCGTTGGCTGGCTCGTCGAGCACGAGGACCCCCGGATCACCGAGCAGGGCCGCAGCCAGGCTCAGTCGCTGCCGCATCCCGAGGGAGTAGCCCGCGACGGCACGCCGACCCGACGCGGTCAGCCCGACGATCTCGAGCACCTCGTCGGCCCGCGACCCGGGCAGTCCGGCGCCGACGCACAGGATCCGCAGGTGGTCTCGGCCGCTGCGCCCGGGATGGAATCCGCTGGCCTCCAGCGCGGCACCGACACTGCGGGCGGGGTCCGTGAGATCGGCGTACGCCGTGCCCCCGATGAGCGCGGTGCCGGCATCGGCCGTCACCAGCCCGAGGAGGCAGCGCAGGGTCGTCGTCTTGCCGGCGCCGTTGGGGCCGAGGAAGCCGGTCACCCGACCCGGCTGGACAGTGAACGAGAGATCGTCGACGGCGGTGACGGGTCCGAATCGCTTCGTCAGGCCGCGCACCTCAAGGGGGATACCTGTCATGGACTCGACCCTAACCGGGACTACCGTTGCGCCATGAGCGCGCACCTGATTCCGGGCATCGATCCCTCCGCCGTCACCCCCGTCCCGATTGCGGGAGGCTGGACCACCGGGTCCCAGTCGGTGGAGGTGCGGGCGCCGTTCGACGGCGCGCTGCTCGGCAGCATCCCTGTCGTGACCCCGCAGGATGTGCGCACCGCCGTGCTCCACGCCAAGAAGGCGATGCATGACAATCCGCTGCCCCAGTGGCGTCGTGTCGAGATCCTCGATCGTGCCGCCGAACTGCTCACCGTGCACCGTGACACGTTTGCCACCGCCATCGCCCTTGAGGCAGCCAAGCCGATCAAGACCGCACGCGTCGAGGCGGACCGCGCGATCGGCACGATGCAGTTCTCGGCCGCCGTCGCTCGCACCCTCGCGGGTGAGACAGTGCCCATGGAGGCCTCCGCCGCCGGCGCGGGCAAGCTCGGCTTCATCATGCGGGTCCCGATCGGGGTCGTCGGTGCGATCTCGCCCTTCAACTTCCCGCTCAACCTCGTCGTCCACAAGCTCGGTCCCGCGATCGCAGCCGGCTGCGCCACGGTCCTCAAGCCGGCGACGCAGACCCCGTTCTCGTCGATCCTGCTTGCGCGTCTGCTCCTGGAGGAGGCGGGACTGCCCGAGGGCTACCTGCAGGTCGTCACCGGTGGCGGGTCCACCGTCGGCAACGCGCTCGTCGACGATCCCGACGTCGCCCTCATCACCTTCACCGGCTCGCCTGAGGTCGGCTGGGGCATTCGCGCGCGCGCCCCGCGCAAGCGGGTGGGTCTGGAGCTCGGCAACAATGCCCCGCTCATCATCGAGCCGGACGGCGACTGGAAGACCGCCGCGGCGAAGGTCAAGGTCGCAGGTTTCGCGCATGCCGGGCAATCGTGCATCTCGACGCAGCGGATCTTCGTGCACGAGGACATCGCGACGCAGTTCACCGATGAGCTCGTCGCCCACGTCTCGTCCATCGTCGTCGGTGATCCGATGAACGAGGCCACCGACGTCTCGGCCCTCATCTCCACCTCGGAGCGCGACCGCGTCAAGGCGTGGATCGATGATGCTGTCGCCAACGGCGGTCGCGTTGCCTGCGGCGGCGAGCTCACCGCCGATGGTGTCCTCAAGCCCACCGTGATCGTCGACGCGACGCCCGACATGAATGTCTGCGCCCTTGAGGTCTTCGGACCGCTCGTCGCGGTGCAGGTCTACCGCGACTATGACGATGCCCTCGCGAAGGCCAATGACACGAGCTACGGCCTGCAGGCCGCGGTCTTCACCTCCGATGTCACCAAGGCGATGAAGGCCCTGCGCACCCTGGACTTCGGCGGGGTGCTCGTCAACGAGGTGCCGTCGTGGCGTGCAGATCAGATGCCGTACGGCGGAATCCGCGACTCCGGCAACACCAAGGAGGGTCCGGCCTACTCGGTGCGCGAGATGACCGAAGAGCGGCTCTGCATCATCCACGGCTGAGTGCGCGACCGGCCATGGCAGGATGCGCGCCATGGCGAGGTCGCGACTGGATCGGCTGATCGGGTTCCTCGGACCCGATCGCACCCTCCCGGAACGCGCTGCCCTCTTCGCGGCCGCCGCGGTCGTCGGGCCGTCGTTCGAACCCGGACTGCAGCGGCGCACGTCGGTGCAGCAGGCGGTGGCGACGGGGATGATCTCGGCCGGGACCCTCGGCGCCGTCACCCTCGCGATGAGCTCGGTTGATGCCCTCGGCCGGATCGCCACCCGCGGCCGCGCCAGTCGCTCCTCCGACCGCACCCGCCTGCTCATCGCCGTCGGCACCAACGCGGTGGCGGCCGCGACCGGACTCGGGGTCGCCCGACTGCTCCCTGCGCACGAGGGGGAGACCTTCCGGCGCGGACTCCTGCGCACCGTCGCCGATCGCACCGGCCGCACGGCGCTGCTCACGACCGCCCTCGCCGCCGCCGTGGGCACGACCGACTACATCTCCCGACGCCCCGGCGCCGGGTGGGTCACGCGCATTCCCATCGCGCTCCCGGCAGGCACCGCGTATGCGGCGTACACCATCCAGCAGGTGCGTCGACGCGCTGCCGCGACGGGGGACGCCACCATCGATGGCGTGTCACCGGGCAAGTCGGTCGGCATGGCCCTCGGAGTTGCCGCCGGTGTCCTGGCTCTGCAGTCCGGTCAGCGTGCCATCGCGCG
>CAZLHZ010000077.1:0-1254 GCA_964559285.1 uncultured Actinomycetes bacterium
TGGCGGGTGGATCGTCGGTGACGTTGATGGGGGCGCGTCCCTACCATCCGGTGCTCGGCGAGTTCCTCGCCGTCGACCCGCTTCTCGGCGTCGCCACCAACCTCTACTCCTACACCAGCGGCGACGTCATCAACCGGGAGGATCGCACCGGTCTCAGCGAGAGCCTCGGTGTTCTCGGCCAGTGGGTCGGGATCGGCTCGACGATCGCCGCCTGCTTCGGGCCGCTGGGCATGCTCATCGGCTCGGTGGGCATGATCGCATCAGCGGGACTCCAGATTGTCGGCGCGGCCACCCAGGACAAGCCCATATCGGCAGAGCAGTGGGTGACGATGGCCACCGCGGTTGTCTCGGCAGTCGCCATGCCTATCATCGCGCTGCGCCAGCTGGGGAGCGTTAAGTATTTCGTCGAGATGAAGATGCACAGGAGTGAACACGGCTTGGGCCGAGGAATGAGTGCCGGGTTGGATATGGCGGGGGCTGAGGTCTCATCGGGCCTAACTCGGAAGGATAAGTGGGGAGTCTTCGGCGCCCTCGTCACGTGGCTGCCGAACGCCGAGATTCGCCAGGTGCGACACAAGCTTGAGGCCCAATCCGTACAGATCTTCAATGCAGGCAACACCCGCGCCCAGCGCTTCTGGCGCTTCATTCTCTAGCCCCACCATCCTGCATCACCGGGCTCCACCTACGGTCTGACCAACACGAGGAAGGGACGATCATGAAGAGAACTCGACGAGGGGCGGTGGTGGCCGCCGCGGTCGTCATCGCCGCGCTCACTGCCGGGCTGCTGGTCGCCCCGGCCAGTGGCGTGCCGGTGCCGGAGCTGGTGGCTCCGGCGGATGCACGGGACACGGTTACCGGATGTGAGGAGGATGTGGCGGGCGACATCTCCTACAACCGGGCTATCGCGTTCCAGCGCGTCGTCAATGACATCCCGGATGACGTCTACATCAGCAAGTACACACAGTTGACCGGACTGCGAACCCCCAAGCGCTTCCGGGACAACCTCTTCAAGGTCAAGGCCCCGCTGCGGACCGGTGCTGGTCGGGCGCCGATCACCATCGGTCAGGTGACACCGTTCATGGAGAAGGACGGGTCGCTTGATAATTCCAAGCGGATCACGTCCGGGTCGTACTACTACACGGACCATTGGTGGGACTCCGACGACCGTCACGGCTGTGACACGAATGCGCCCTACCTGATCGGTCAAGGGTCGGGTGCAAATGCAACAGCGTGGAGCTATGGCGGAGGGCTCTA
>CAZLHZ010000077.1:1264-3305 GCA_964559285.1 uncultured Actinomycetes bacterium
GCGATGGCCAGGAGAAGTGGTGGGGCACACCGCGCATGACCAATCGTGATGGCCCGGGGGGATATTTCACTTGGACCTGTCGGGGCCCGGTCGACGCGGATGCGCGGGTGTTCTGGCAGCGCAACAACAGTCGCAACACGTCCTTCAGCAATGGGACCAACAACCCGGATGCGGGCATTGCTCCGGCGTGTCAAGAGGACTGGTTCAAGGGAATCAAGGTCCGCACCCGTTATGCCCTGTCTAAGATGGGGAACCTCGAGGCGCCGACGAACAACGACTTCCCGCGCAACTGCGAGGTATTGGCGGGTTCGAAGTCGGTCAACTGCTGGCTGGAGGTCTACAAGGGCCCGTGGTACCGCACGTGGCGCTTTGTCACGCATATCTACGCGGTAGCGATGCGTTCCAAGGTGTCGAGCACGGCGACAATTTCGGTCCCCCCGGAGTACACGACGAACAATCGAGCCATTGATCGACAGATTGCGTGGCGCGTTGTCGAGGCGAAGATGAAGGACGGGGCGTGGCCGACCGGGTTCTCCGACTTCGGTGGCCCGCGGCCCGAGACGCCTGCCCAGTGGGCGACTCCCTCGCCCTACACCGTCCCAGGCACGGGCGAGCCCTTCTGGATCTCCGGGTGGGGCAATGCGAGCGCGGAGCAGCAGCAGATGACCTTCACCCTCGTCGGGGACACCGATGGGACCTACGAGTGGCCGAAAAACAAATCTGGTAAGGCGCTCGAGCGACCGGTGGTGACGGTGAGTCTGCCGTTCTCGATGAAGAACTTCGCGGATGGCCAGTGGTCGTGCAAGGACAAGATGTTTGTGGATGACACGAATATCGGGAACACGCCGGACTCCAAGCACTGCATCAGCGGCTGGGTGCCGACGCCCTATGAGTTGCCGCAATCCATGGATGATCGGGAGAGGCGCATCGCCTCGGACAATCCGACGTGGAAGGACAAGGACGGCAATCTGCGGGCAACGATCACGAAGGTGAAGAACCGCTACAACACGGGACAGTTGAACGTGGACATCACGAACGTCGACGCGGCGTCATCGTCGCCGAATGCGGATGTGACCTACACGATCCAATTGAGTGGCTACATCGACACCCTCACGTGAGTTATCCCTGGACGCGTCCACATCAAGGAGTTCTTGCATGAGAGTTTGCGTCCGGCTCTGGTTGTCCGCGGCGGTGGCAGTGGGGATCATCACGCCGATGATCCCCACTGCCACCGCCACCACCTCGACGGTGCGCGGGGCGGGTGAGTCGACCTCGGTGTCGGTGCCTGCTGCCCGCAAGCCGCTCAAGCAGGGGCAGGTCGCACCGGTCGAGTC
The DNA here is from genome assembly GCA_964559285.1 of uncultured Actinomycetes bacterium. Classification (GTDB taxonomy): domain Bacteria; phylum Actinomycetota; class Actinomycetes; order S36-B12; family S36-B12; genus CAZLHZ01. The sequence goes on from CAZLHZ010000077.1 coordinate 2,599, forward strand.
GGTCGGTGCCATCGCCACCGTCACCGATTCGGCGCCGCGTGTGGCGACCCTGCCGCCGTCCGTGGCAACCCTGCCCGGTGGCAGGGTGGTCAACCCCGATTTCCCCTTCCTCAGCATCCCGGACCGGGCGAAGGATCCCGCGATCCCGATCACGGTCTACGACACCTCGATCGGGCAGGGGGCGGGCCAGGATCGTGGCACCGTGTGGGAGGGCATCCTGCGCAATGGCTGGGTGCAGATCGGGGCTGCCCTCGTGCCGGGCCACGGCTACACCGTCGTCGGCTACAACGCGGAACTGAAGAACTGGCAGGCGCTGGGTGCGTTCACGGTGAGTCCGCCCTCGCGAAGAAGCGGCCCTGCCACGGATGTCGGCGGGATGAGCGTCTCACTCGTCACCGGCGAACTGCGCTGGACCTGGCAGTCCCAGACCCTCGTCGGGCCGTCCGACGGTGTTGGGGTGTCGCTCACCTGGCTGACCCGCGGGGTCACTCCGCCGGGACTCCCTGACCGATGGCAGCTCGCGGTGAGCGCAGGATCACCGTGGGCAGCCCTGCAGGAGTACTCCTCCCTTCGACCCACCGATGTTGCCCGCGCCGTGCGGGTCACGGCCAAGCTCACCGATCGTGACCGATCCTGCGACCTCGCGATCTCACGCGCCGGTGCCGACTACGTGACCCTCACCGGCTGGGATGGCAGCCAGATCACCT
>CAZLHZ010000077.1:3315-8186 GCA_964559285.1 uncultured Actinomycetes bacterium
CACGACGGACGGCGTCTACACGCAGACCACCGGCGGGGTTGTTGTCCCCGGTTTCGCCAACACGCTCGTGCGCTGCGAGGGCGGCGATGGGGTGCCGGTCTGGAAGTTCACCGACACCCAGGGCATGACGACGGTCTTCCGCGATGGCAAGGCGATCCGGGTCAGCATGCAGGACCAGCCGATTGCCGAGATGGCGTGGACCGGCAACCGGCTCACCCAGGTGAGCAATGCCTCGGGACGTGTCATCACGCTCGTGTACGCCGACGCCACGGCGAGCAACTGCCCGTCGAGCTCCTGGAATAAGGGCTTCTCACCAGCGCCTGAAGGCATGCTGTGCCGTGTCCTCTACCCCGGCGACACCTCCACCGAGATCGGCTACGTGAGTGCGGATCTGACGTCACCGCAGATCGGACTGATCAAGGATCCGGGTAATCAGGGAACCACCCTGGGGTGGAATTCGCGCGGATCGCTCGTCGCGACGCGCGCGCCGCTGGCCAACCTCGCGGCGACGGTAGATCCTGCTGCAAAGCAGGCGATCGGTCGGGTGACCCTCGACTCCCAGGGCCGTGTTGCGACCCTCACTCCGGCGCGGATGAACGCCACCCTCACCCCGCCGACCAGTCGGATCGCCTACGCTGCCATCACCGAGGCCAACCTGCGCGCTCCGAGCACCCCGGTCCAGATTGACCTCACGGCAGCCTCCGGTGACTATGCGATCGGCGCGTCCTACTGGGTGAACCCGGCCACCATGCAGGTGCTGCGGCCAGGTGACCGGCACCCGGGACTCGCTGGGCCGCACGACGACCTACATCACGGACTCGGTGGGCAACCTCAAGGCGCAGCGCGGCCCCTACCGATTTCCGACGGATGTCGAGTTCGGCATCGAGCAGCGCTTCAGCTACGACACCCGGCGAGTCCGTGGCGAGGATGTTCCGGTTCGTGGATTCCGAGTCGATGTCTATGACGCGCCACGGTTCGCGGGCACCGTCACCGAAAGCGAGTTCTGGGAGGTGCCCAACACTGAGGACGGCCTCAACATCGCGTGGTCGGGTCGTCCTGACTCGTTCTCCGCGCGCCTTGCCGCAACCTGGACCCCACCGGCTGCCGACGACAAGGCAGCTGACACCGACGATGCCGGGTGGGACGTGCAGGTTGACCTCTCTGCAGGTGTCAATGCGATCGTGGTCATCGGCGCTCAGACCTGTGTGTCCTCACCGTGTCGGATCAAGGGCCTTCCCGACGGCGATAAGCCCATCCGCGTGGACCTTGTCTCAGCGCGGGCAACCGGGTTCATCACGATCAGCGCCGCCCCACATGGCCAACGGATGCGCCCCATCAGGTCCAAGGACATCGATCCGGGATTCCAGAGACAGACCGCACTGGGCATCAACGACACCTACCGCAACTCCGCGTCAGCACCTGCGGTGGTCTATGAGTTCGCTGACATGGCGGCGGAGACACCCACGACTGTGCGCATGCCCGGGGACCTCACCAGCACGATGACCTATGAGGACAGTGATCCGGCGAACGACCAGTGGGGACGGATCCTCTCCTACACGACCCCGGGTGGGCTCACGCAGAAGGCGACCTACTGGGCGTCCAGCGGGACGGTGCCGTTGCCGGCGGTCTGCGGAGGGGGCGTCGCGATCCAGTCGGGGCAGCAGGCGACGATCACGCGCATCGACGGTGCTCGCGTGACGAGCTACTTCGACATTCAAGGCCGCCTCATCGCACAGGTGCTCGAGGGCTCGGCCAACGGCAGGCAGACCAGCTGCATGAGCTATCGCGAGGATGGCAGCCCGAGGGTGTCGAGCTCATGGAACACCGCCGGACAGCTCATTGAGCGTTCGGAAACCCTGTCGGCCGTTGGCGGAGATCCGCTTACCACTGCCACCACGATCACCCTCGGCCCGGGCTCAGTGAATGGTGCTCGCACATCGACGACGTCCACGACGGTGGTGAACTGGATCGGCCTGCCGGTCCGCTACGCGGATGAGTCAGGCACCGTCACGACAACGTCGTACACCTCGTTTGGTGACACCGACACGGTGACCGTGACGCCACCGGCAGCTGACGATCCGACCATCACAATCGTCAATGAGTATCGCGTCAAGGATCTGGTCCTCATCGGTACCACGATCAACGGCAAGCCGTTGACCCAGATCGACTACCAGGCGGGCACCGGACGGATCCAGAACGTTGCCTACGGCAACGTTCTTGCCGTCGCCGCGATCGCTGGCTACTCAGGAAGCGGGCAGCCCTCGCGACTGCTCACCGTGTCGGGTGACTGGACCATTGACCATCGCGTCAACTACACGCCCTTCGGGCGGGTGATGTCCAATGACCTGCAGGTGACAGGTCCGAAGACGCTGAGCGAAGGTCGTGCCTACACCTACGACAGTGCACGCCGGCTCACTCAGGCCGACATCACCATCGACACCGGCACGAAGACCGACCAGATCAGCTACGGCTACGAATATGCCGATGCCCAAGATCCTTCATGCGGCCAGGCCTACCCCACAGCGAGCCGCGATGGACTGCGGACGGGTGGATCGCGCGACGGGGTTGCCTACATCACCTGCCACGACGCCGCGGGTCGCCTCATCTCGACCACGGACCCACTCGTCACAGGTGATGCGGCGGGCAAGGCCATTGCACGACCGACCTTTGACGGCCTGGGAAGGGTGACCGGGATCGCGGGTGGGGCTCACGATGTGAAGCTCGACTGGTCGAGCGACACGACGATTGGGACGGTGCAGGATGGCGCGGGAGCCGATGCGGTAACGACGACGATGACGACCTACGGCGCTCGCATTGTGAGCAAGAAGGTCGTCAGCGGTGCGAAATCCTCGACGGTCCTCTACTCCTACTCATCCGCACTGGACTCTTCTCCGAGCATCCTGCTCACCCCGCGATCCGGTCGCACTCCCACCCTCCATGCGTACAGCCTCGGCCTGCCCGGCGGTGCAACCCTGCTCATGCCCGCCGGTGGGCGCGCGACGCTGACCCTGCCCGGCATCGACGGGGTCGGGCTGCTCACCGTGGCCGCTCCGGAGTTCGACCTCCCCAAGGCCACCGGTGTGGCGAAGGACGTCGGCATCCAGGAGCGCTTCGGCCCCTACGGTGAGGCCCTCGCTCCGGCACGCGGCGCGCGCATCGATGCCACTCCGGACTACGGCTGGCAGGCCGCGGAACGCAACGAGACCTTCTCTGGCCCGAGCATGATCACGCTCATGGGAGCCCGCCCCTACATGGCGGCCCTCGGGGAGTTCCTTGCCCCTGATCCTGCGCTGACCGCGGGCGACAGCCTCTATGGCTATACCCCCGGAGACCCGATCAATGGCTCTGACTCCAGTGGACATGCCAATGAGTGGTCGTGGTTCTGGCAGATCGTCTCCTTCATCACCGTCGCCGCGTCGGTGGTTCTCGGCATCGTCACCGGCGGCTGGCTGATTCCGATCGCCCTCGGCGTCATCTCCACGGCCAGTCAGATCCTGTCCTTCAAGACCCAGACCGAGCCGAGTCCGGCCCTGGACTCCTTCCGGATATTCCAAGGGTGGGCATCCGTTGCCAGCGACGTCCTCGCCTTCGGGCCCGCCCTGGTCAAGGGCCTGTTCTCCGCTGGCAAGTGGGTGTGGAACAAGGCGGCATCCGGGGTGAGTCGTCTCGTCGGCACCCGCGGCGCCGGGGCCGCGGAGTCCGCCATCGAGATGACGACGATCAGCGCCGGCTCGCGCGTTGCCACCGCGCCGGTCGCTCGCAGCGTGGTCTCCGCTGTTGCCAAGCCGAGCCGGGTGGATCGTTTCGCCAACTGGCTGGCGAAGGCGAATCCGAACGACATCCACTGGACGGTCAAGGAGATCTGCGGCCAATCGCGCCCCTACCTCAAGGCGCTTGGCAAGTTCGCTGGCAAGTGGGCTCTCGTCGGTGGTGCCTACGGCTTCATGGACTTCGCCGAGAAGTGGGTGCCCTCGTGGATGCGTCAGCTTGATCCGGAGGCGGGTCCGGCCTAGGTCAGCTTAGCGATCACGAGGTACCACTCCTGCTCCAGAGTCGCGATGCTCGATTCGACCTCGCGCAGTGCGGCGGTGTCCGCAAGCAGGCGGTCCACGTCGGTTGCGTGTGCGGCCAGCGACGTGTGCAGGGCTGCGGCACGCTCCTGCTGCTTGGCGATCTGCCGCTCCAGGGATGCCGCCCGCTTCTCCAGGGCGCGGCGCTCCGTAGTCGAGAGCGTCATAGCCGGTGACGATGCGCGCGCGGTGACAACCGGAGTGCTCGTCCCTGCGGCGCGCAGCGCGAGGTAGTCCTCGACGCCTCCCGGCAGGTCGAGAACCTCCCCGTCGCCGAGCACCCGCCTGAACGTCGTGCACACGCGCTCGAGGAAGTAGCGATCATGTGACACGACGAGGATCGTCCCCGCGAATCCGTCGAGCAGGTCCTCAAGCGCGGCGAGAGTCTCCACATCGAAGTCATTCGTCGGCTCATCGAGGATGAGCACATTCGGCTCGCCCATGAGCAGTCGCGTGAGTTGCAGCCGCCGACGCTCACCTCCGGAGAGGTCGCCGACGGGAGTCCACTGGCGGCTGGAGTCGAAGCCCAGCCGCTCACACAGTTGAGATGCCGTGAGCTCACGGCCCTTCCCGAGGTCCACTCGCCGCGCGACACTCTCGACGGATTCGAGCACGCGCTGCTTCGGATCGAGCTCCCCCAGATGCTGGGAGAGGTACGCCGGCTTCACGGTGAGACCGACCGTGCGACTCCCCGAGTCAATTGGCAGTGTGCCGAGGATGACGTCGAGCAGGGTTGTCTTGCCAGCACCGTTGGGTCCGAGGATGCCGACCCGATCACCAGGCCCGATGCTCCACGTGACC
>CAZLHZ010000078.1:0-8127 GCA_964559285.1 uncultured Actinomycetes bacterium
CGTGGCTGGCATCGTCATCATCATCGATCGACTGACGAAGTGGTGGGCGGTGGCCGAGCTCAAGCGCCGTCAGCAGCCGATCGATGTCATCGGTACCTTCCTGCAGCTGCGGTACGTCGAGAACACCGGCGCCGCCTTTGGAATGGGCACCGGCATCACGTGGGTCTTCACTGGTATCGCCATCATCGTGGCCGTCATCATCATCCGGACGTCGCGCAAGATCGGCAGTGTCGCGTGGGCCATCGCGTTCGGTGCACTGCTGGGCGGCGCGGTTGGCAATCTCATCGATCGGCTGGTGAACCCGCCCAGTCCCGGGATGGGGTACGTCGTGGACTTCATCTCCATGCCGCCATTTCAGGTCTTCAACCTGGCGGATGCGTCGATCGTGTGCTCGGCGGTTCTCATGGTGATCCTCGCCCTGCGCGGGTCGGACTATCGCGGGGCTGGAGTCGAGACGGCAGCCCCCGCAGCGCCGACGACCTGATGGGCTTTCGATCACTGCCGATCCCGGACGGTCTCGATGGGGAGCGCCTTGATGCCGCGCTCACCCGACTCCTCGGGCTGACGCGCGGGCGCGCCGTCGACATCATCGAGGCCGGTGGGGTGCTGCTGCGCCAGCGCGTGGCCTCCAAGGGCGATCGGGTCCGCGCCGGCGACTGGATCGAGATCGATGACCTGGCACTTCATCCGCCCGTGGTCGAGGAACCCGCACCGGAACCGGTCCCGGGGCTCACCGTGCTCCTCGCGGACGCGGACATCATCGTCGTGGACAAACCGGTCGGCGTGGCCGCGCACCCGAGTCCCGGCTGGACTGGGCCGACCGTCATCGGCGGTCTGACAGCGGCTGGCTACCGCATCTCCACCTCCGGGGCTGCTGAGCGCCAGGGGATCGTCCATCGTCTCGATGTGGGCACGACGGGGGTCATGGTGGTAGCGGCGAGTGAATCGGCGTACACCTCGCTCAAGCGGCAGTTCAAGGAGCGGACCGTCGAGAAGGTCTACCACGCACTTGTCCAGGGGCATCCGGATCCGTCGCGCGGAACGATCGATGCTCCCATCGATCGGCACCCGTCACATGACTGGCGCTGGGCCGTCGTCGCGGACGGGCGGCCGAGCGTGACGCACTACGACACCATCGAGGCGTTCCCGCACGCGAGCCTGCTCAAGGTCGATCTCGAGACCGGTCGAACCCACCAGATCCGGGTGCACATGTCAGCGATCCGTCATCCCTGCGTGGGCGACATCACCTACGGTGCCGACCCGGTACTGGCGGCCAGACTCGGCCTGCAGCGGCAATGGCTGCACGCCGTCGAGCTCTCCCTGGACCATCCGGCGACGGGGGAGCGGATCACCGTGGTCTCGGCGTACCCCGAGGACCTCGCGGTCGCACTGGAGCGGTTGTCCCGCTGATCACTCCTGTCACGCGGCGGCGGGTTCGCGGTGCGCCGTCGGACCCGGGTCGTAGGGTGACCGGATGGCTGAGGACCCGGTGACGGCGCGCTCCGGGGACTCGTTCGTCCACCTTCACGTCCATACCGAGTACTCGATGCTCGACGGTGCGGCGCGCCTGCCCGACCTGTTCTCCCGAGCGGCCGCGATGGGCATGCCGGCCCTGGCCATGACCGATCACGGCAATCTCTACGGTGCCTATGACTTCTGGAAGGCCGGCAAGGCACACGGGGTCAAGCCGATCATCGGCCTCGAGGGCTACTACGCGCCGCAGGGCCGCTTCGAGCGATCCGCCTTCGACTTCGGTGGCGGCTTCGATGAGGGGTCGCCGGATGAGGGTTCGGCCGGGCGGGGGCGGCAGAACTACGCGCACATGACGCTGTGGGCAGAGACCACCGAGGGAATGCACAATCTCTTCCGGCTCTCCTCGCTGGCCAGCCTCGAGGGCTACTTCTACAAGCCGCGATTCGATCGGGAACTGCTCGAGAGGCACGGCAAGGGACTCATCGCGACGACGGGGTGCCCGAGCGGGGAGGTCAACCGCTGGCTGCAGGCCGGGCGGTATGACCGCGCCGTCGCTGCTGCGGCCGACTTCCGCGACATCCTGGGGCCGGGCAATTTCTTCTGCGAGCTCATGGATCACGGACTCACCATCGAGCGACGGTTCCGCGAGGATCTGCTGCGTCTCGCTCGAGACCTCGGCCTGCCTCTGGTGGCCACCAACGACCTTCACTACGTCCACGCGGATGATGCCGACACACATGACGTGCTCCTGTGCATCGGCACCCGCACGACCATGGATGATCCGAAGCGCTTCCGATTCGATGCGCGTGACTTCTATCTCAAGTCGGCCGCTGAGATGCGGGCGACGTGGTCCGAGTTGCCGGAGGCCTGCGACAACACTCTGCTCATTGCGGAGCGCTGCGATGTCACCTTCACCGAGGGCGCCAATCTCATGCCGCAGTTCCCGGTGCCCGCGGGTCACTCGGAGGAGACCTGGCTGGTCGAGGAGGTGGAGCGCGGACTGGCTCGGCGATTCCCCGACGGGGTGGGGGCTGACTACCGCGCGCAGGCGACCTACGAGGTCGGCGTCGTGTGCCAGATGGGATTCCCGGGCTACTTCCTCGTCGTGGCGGATCTCGTCCGGCATGCCAAGGACAACGGCATCCGGGTGGGACCGGGACGAGGGTCGGCAGCCGGTTCACTTCTGGCCTACGCGCTCGGCATCACCGACCTCGATCCACTGCGGCACGGGCTGCTCTTCGAGCGCTTCCTCAACCCCGAGCGCATCTCGATGCCCGATATCGACATCGACTTCGATGACCGTCGTCGTGCTGACATGATCCGCTACGCCACGGAGCGCTACGGCGAAACCCATGTCGCGCAGATCATCACCTACGGCTCGATCAAGGCCAAGGCGGCAATCAAGGACTCCACTCGCGTCCTCGGACTGCCCTATGCACTGGGTGATCGGATCACCAAGGCGATGCCCGCCTCGGTCATGGGCAAGGACATTTCGCTCACCGGCATCTTCGATCGCGAGAACTCTCGCTACGGTGAAGCGGCGGAGTTCCGTGCCCTCTATGACGCGGAGGAGGACGTCCGGCGGGTCGTTGACACCGCGAAGGGTCTCGAGGGGCTCAAGCGCCAGCCGGGGGTCCATGCTGCCGGTGTCATCCTGTGCCGCGAGCCGCTCATGGACGTCGTCCCGCTATGGCGACGTGAGCAGGACGGCGCGATCATCACGCAGTTCGACATGGGTGCGTGCGAGGCCCTCGGCCTGCTCAAGATGGACTTCCTCGGCCTGCGCAACCTCACCGTGCTCGATGACTGCCTCGCGCACATCGAGGCCAATCGGGGCGAGACGGTCGTGCTTGAAAGCCTGGACCTCGATGACCGGGCGGCGTATGAGCTGCTGGCGCGAGGTGACACGCTCGGTGTCTTCCAGCTTGACGGCGGTCCGATGCGGGCCCTGCTGCGCTCCATGCAGCCGGACAACTTCGAGGACATCTCCGCGGTCCTCGCGCTCTATCGTCCCGGGCCGATGGGGGCGAATGCCCACAATGACTACGCCGATCGCAAGAACGGGCGCAAGCCGGTCGTGCCGATCCACCCCGAGCTCGCTGAGCCGTTGGCCGACATCCTGGGCGACACCTACGGGCTGATCGTCTACCAGGAGCAGGTCATGGCCATCGCCCAGAAGCTCGCGGGCTACTCCCTCGGCAGCGCTGACCTGCTGCGTCGCGCCATGGGCAAGAAGAAGAAGGAGATTCTCGAGCAGGAGTTCGTCCCCTTCCGTGACGGGATGCGCGCCAACGGATTCTCCGACGCGGCCATCTCGACCCTGTGGGAGATCCTCGTCCCCTTCTCGGACTACGCGTTCAACAAGGCGCACACCGCGGGATACGGACTGGTGTCCTACTGGACCGCCTACCTCAAGGCGAACTACCCGGCGGAATACATGGCGGCACTGCTGACGTCCGTCAAGGATGACAAGGATCGGTCAGCGGTCTACCTCCACGAGTGCCGCCGGATGGGGATCAAGGTCCTGCCTCCCGACGTCAACGACTCGGACGCCGACTTCACGCCGCGCGGCAGTGACATTCGCTTCGGCCTGTCCGCCGTGCGCAATGTGGGCGGGAACGTCGTCGACTCCATCATCACCACACGTCGGTCGTCGGGGCGATTCGGGGACTTCCGGGACTTTCTGGCCAAAGTCGAGATCACGGTGTGCAACAAGCGTGTCATTGAGTCGCTTATCAAGTCCGGTGCCTTTGATTCGTTCGGTCACACCCGGCGCGGGCTGCTGGCGGTGCATGAGCGCGTTATCGACACAGCGGTCGACGTCAAGCGTGCCGAAGCCCACGGCCAGTTCGACCTCTTCGGTGGACTCACCGGCGAGGTGGCCACGGACAGTGGACTGGGCATTGATGTCGACATCCCGGTGGGGGAGTGGGACAAGCGCGTCCTGCTCACCTACGAGCGGGAGATGCTGGGCCTTTACGTCTCTGACCATCCGCTCTACGGCGTGGAGCATGTCCTTGCGGCCAGTGCCGACTGCACCGTCGCCGCCCTGCACGGCGATGACCGTGCCGATGGGTCGATGGTGACGGTGGGTGGTCTCGTCACTGCCGTGCAGCGCAAGACGACGCGGCAGGGCAGCCTGTGGGCCATCGTCACCCTCGAGGACCTCGAAGGCTCTGTCGAGGTGATGGTCTTCCCGCAGGTTTACGGCGGAGCGAGCACGGTCCTCGTGGAGGACTCGGTGCTGCTCGTGAAGGGCCGCATCGACCGCAGTGACGAGGACGGCACGCGCCTGGTGGCCAGTGAGATCTCGACCCCGGATCTGACGGATGTCTCCACGGGACCGCTGCAGGTGACCATGGCGGTGGAGCGCTGCATTCCTCCGGTGGTGGAGAAGCTCAAGGAGGTGCTCGCGATGCACCCGGGAGTGACCGAGGTGCATCTGCACCTCGTCAATGGTGGCCGCACCACCGTGCTGCGGCTCGATGATCGCCTCAGGGTCACCCGCACCACCTCGCTCTACGGTGACCTCAAGGCACTCCTCGGCCCCGCGTGTCTGGGATGATGCCCGCATGAGCCCTGCTGCAGTCCGCGCGGGCGGATACCTCCGGCGGAATGCGCGCTACCTCTTCGTCGTCTGGTCCGGGTGTGCCGTCATCGGCGTCGGTATTGGGCTCATCTGGTCCTGGCTGGCCCCGCGCGAGCTGATGAAGGTCTACGGGGGTGTCGCCTACCCCGACACTTTCCAGCCGCGTGCCTTCATCACGGCTGACGCGGTGCTGGTCGGACTGCTCGCCGTCGCCGGTCTGGTGGTGACATCCGTGCTGCTCCTGCGTCACCGGCACCGCCCGCTGCGCGTGCTCATCGCCTCCGCTGCCGGAGGAGCCCTGGCCGGTGTCATCGCGTGGCGACTCGGGGAGGTGCTCGGTACTGTCGACGTCCCCGCGATCGCGAAGGCCTCAGCTGACGGCACCCAGTTCTATGCCGGTCTGCGGATGCGGATGTGGACCGACCTGCTGTCGTGGCCGATCGTCGCTGGCTTCATCGTGCTGCTGGCGACACTCATTGACTGGTGGCGGGAGCCTGAGCCGCGGTCGGCTCGTCATTACTGAGGCAGCGACGACCGCGCCCGTCTAGCGACGGATGGGTGCGACAACCGCGCCGGTGAGGCGTGCCAGGTCACTCGGTGACACCCCGATATCCATTCCGCGACGGCCTCCGGATACGTAGATCACGGCGTACTCCTCAGCGGAGGAATCGAGCACCGTCGGCAGGCGTCGACGCTGGCCGAGGGGACTGATTCCGCCCACGACATAGCCCGTTGCTCGTTCGGCCTCGGTCGGATCAGCCATCATGGCCTTCTTCCCCTGAACCGCGCCGGCCAGAGCCTTGAGGTCCACCTGTCCGGACACCGGGACAATCGCGACGACGAGCGCTCCATCAACGGACGCGATGAGGGTCTTGAACACCTGCATGGGATCCAGTCCGAGAGCCTGAGCTGCCTCCATGCCGTACGACGGTGCCGCCGGATCATGCTCGTAGGTCAGCACCTCATGCGGCACCCTCTCCTTGACGAGCTGCGCAATGGCCGGCGTCGCCGCCATGATCAGACCCCCTCGCGCATCAGTTGGCTGACCATGTCGCATCCTCGATGAGGCTGGTGTCCGGGAGTGCGCCAAGCTGGGCGATGAGGGCTTCCTCGTCGCGCAACAGAGCTGCTTCGGCAACCAGCCTCGACCGGGTGTCGGGGATCTCCAGCAGGCGCTGACACACCGGCAGCTCGTGCAGCAGAGCTGCCACGACGAAGTAGCTCAGCGCGGTTGGGTCCTCCGGCAGTGGCGCCTCGAGGTCCTCGTCTGTGAGCGAGACGCGATAGGCCATGAAGCGTCGACGCACGATCCGGCTCATTGCTGACAGGTCGACGACATCCGTGTCGTCACCGGCGCCGGCATCTCGGATGGCCAGCGGCTCGTCGAGGAACTCCACCCGCGCCTGAAGGTAGGGCTCGGACTCGTCCAGATCGAGGATTCGGAAACGACGGGAGCCGACCGTGTCGATCTCGTAGCGACCATCCGGTAGTGGGGTGGCATCACGTAGCAGTGCGGTGGTGCCGACGGAGTAGAGAGCAGGCGACGCGTCGTCTGTCTCGGAGCCGTCCTGTGTCTCCATGGAACCCGAGCCTGCGCGCAGGGCAACGACGCCGAACTCTCGCTCAGCCTCCGGCTGTGTGAGAAGACGTGTGATGAGCAGCCGATAGCGCCTCTCGAAGATGTGCAGCGGGAGACCGAGCCCGGGCACGAGGACGAGGCGCAGCGGGAAGAGGGGGATCAGCGAGTCGGCCATGGCGCCTCTGAGGCTAATGCCGAGCGGTGGTCGACAGGGCAGCGACCTAGACTTCGGGCATGATCCGTCGCATCGACCTGCGCGGCTCGGCACTCTCGGGGGCCGATCTGCGGGCCATGCTGCCGCGGGCCGCGATGGACGTGGCAGATGCCAGTGCCGCCGTACGCCCGATCATTGACGATGTGCGTGCTCGAGGGGCTGCTGCCGTGGCCGAGTGGAGCGAGCGCCTCGATGGGATCCGGCCGCCGTCACTGCGCGTTCCGGACTCGGTCATCGCCGCCGCGGTCGCCAGACTGGCCCCGGAGGTCCGGGTGGCCCTCGAGGCGGCCATGGAACGGGTACGCCGCGTCCACGCCGATCAGCGCCGCGTCGAGATGACGAGCACGGTGGTCCCGGGGGGCACGGTGACCATGCGCTGGCTTCCGGTCAATCGGGTTGGTCTGTATGTCCCGGGGGGGCGGGCCGTCTATCCGTCGAGTGTCGTCATGAACGTCGTGCCCGCGCAGCTCGCTGGAGTGGAGTCCATCGCGGTTCTGTCACCACCGCAGCGGGACCATGATGGCTGGCCGCATCCGACAATCTTGGCCGCGTGCGGCCTGCTCGGTGTGACGGAGGTCTATGCCGCGGGAGGGGCGCAGGCGATCGCGCTCGCAGCGTTCGGTGCCGACCTGCCTGATGGGACGTCATGCGAGCCGGTCAACCTCGTGACGGGGCCGGGCAATATCTATGTCACCGCGGCCAAGCGACTGCTGCAGGGAGTCATTGGCATCGACTCCGAGGCGGGACCCACGGAGATCGCGATCCTCGCCGACGACACTGCTGACCCGGCCCATGTCGCCGCGGATCTCATCAGCCAGGCGGAGCACGATGTGCTTGCTGCTGCCGTGCTCGTGACGACATCCGGTGACCTTGCTGCCGCTGTCGAGAGTGAGGTCGCTGCTCAGGTCGCCGTGACCAAGCATGTGGAGCGGATCACGGAGGCGCTGTCTGGATCGCAGAGCGCCATCGTGCTCGTCGATGACATTGACTCCGGTCTGGCCGTGATCGATGCCTATGGTGCGGAGCATCTGGAAGTGCAGACCCGCAGCGCACGGGCCGTGGCGATGCGCGTGCGCAATGCCGGGGCGATTTTCGTGGGAGCCTTCACACCGGTGTCACTCGGGGACTATGCCGCGGGTTCGAACCATGTGCTCCCCACCGGAGGCTCATGCGCACACTCCTCGGGACTGTCTGTCCAGTCCTTCCTGCGCGGGGTCAACATCGTGGAGTACGACGAGGACGCGCTGCGCGGGATCGCCGAGCATGTTGTCG
>CAZLHZ010000079.1:0-8077 GCA_964559285.1 uncultured Actinomycetes bacterium
TGCCCATCGACGATGTCGCCGCGGCCGTGGATGTGCTGTCGGCCGGACACATGCGCGAGGTGGATGCCGCGCAGGTGTTCTGCGGCGATGGTGCGAGCCGCTGGTTTCTGGCTGTCCTGTCCACCGGCTTTGACTCCAATGTCAATGAGCGTGCGAACCGGATGACCTGGCCCAAGGGTCAGAGCCGCTACACCGCTGCCATGCTGCGCGAGCTCGGATCCTTCACGGCCGTGTCCTACCGCGTGGAGGTCTACGGCGGCGGGATGCTCATCTGTCCCTCTGCCGAGGTTGATGACGGGACCCTTGACCTCACCTGGCTGGCTGACGTGTCCAAGCCCACGTTCCTGAGGGCCTTCCCGCGCGTGTTCCGCGGGACCCATGTCGACCTTCCCTACGTCACCGTTCTTCGGGGGCGTCGGATTCGAGTGGAGGCGACCGGTCAGGTGGCCTACGCGGATGGAGAGCGGGTGGGTCCGCTGCCCATTGACGTGCAGGTGGTGCCCGGCGCGTTGCGCATCCTCACTCCGGCAGGAACGGCTCCGGGCACGTAGCCTGTCGGCATGTCCCCTGAGCTCTCGCCGGCGGAGCGGTATGCCGCCTCCAGGCAGCGCGCAGCGGTGACTAGGACGGCCCTGCATGCCTTTCGGTCGAGCTACCCCTTCGATCTGGACGCCTTCCAGGTCACGGCATGTGAAGCTCTCGAGGCCGGTCGCAGTGTCCTCGTCGCCGCCCCTACCGGTGCTGGGAAGACGGTTGTGGGGGAGTTTGCCGTCGACCTCGCGCTGCGCCAGGGCGAGAAGTGCTTCTACACCGCGCCCATCAAAGCGCTGTCGAACCAGAAGTTCCGTGACCTCTCGGAGCGCTACGGCGCCGAACGCGTGGGCCTGCTCACCGGTGACAACTCGATCAACGCGGATGCCGATGTTGTCGTCATGACGACCGAGGTGCTGCGCAACATGCTCTATGCGCGATCCGGGGCGCTGCAGGGACTGCGCTACGTCGTCATGGACGAGGTGCACTACCTTGCGGATCGCTTCCGTGGTGCGGTCTGGGAGGAGGTGATCATCCATCTCCCGGAGCACGTGTCCGTCGTGGCGCTGTCCGCCACCGTGAGCAACGCCGAGGAATTTGGCGACTGGCTCGCTGCTGTGCGAGGGGACACCGATGTCGTCGTCGAGGAGCATCGGCCGGTCCCGCTGTGGCAGCACGTCATGGTGGAGGGCCGGCTGCTGGATCTGTTCGTTGATGACGAGCAGACGACGGTGAACCCGGAACTCGTGCGTCTCGCGCGCGACGACCAGCGTGTGCAGCGACTGGGTGACAACCGATCAAGCCGCCATCGTCGTCGTGGACACTCGATTCCCCGCTTCGAGGTCATCGATCGCCTCGAGCGGACGGGCCTGTTGCCCGTTATCACCTTTATCTTCAGCCGTGCCGGATGCGACGCCGCCGTCCGCCAGTGTCTGGCGGCGGGACTTCGCCTCACCACCCAGGAGGAGCGCGCCGAGATCCGCTTCCTTGCCGAGTCGCGCACCGCTGATGTGCCACCTGAGGATCTCGCCGTCCTCGGCTACGGCGAGTGGCTCGATGGCCTTCAGCGGGGGATCGCTGCGCATCACGCGGGGATGCTGCCGAGCTTCAAGGAGGTCGTCGTGGGGCTCTTCCAGCGGGGGCGGATCACGGCCGTGTGCGCGACGGAGACGCTCGCCCTCGGCATCAACATGCCCGCACGCAGTGTCGCCCTCGAACGGCTCGTCAAATGGAATGGTGAGGCGCACGTCGACATCTCCCCGGGGGAGTACACCCAGCTCACCGGACGCGCGGGTCGGCGCGGCATCGACATCGAGGGTCACGCGGTCGTCGTTTGGCATCCGGGCCTGGATCCACGCTCGCTGGCCGGGCTCGCGTCAGCGCGCACCTATCCGCTGCGCTCCTCCTTCCGACCGTCGTACAACATGGCCGTCAACCTTGTCCGCCAGATGGGGCGCACCGCGGCCCGCGAGGTGCTCGAGACGTCCTTTGCCCAGTTCCAGGCGGATCGGTCGGTCGTGAGCCTCGCCGCCCAGGTGCGTCGACATGAGCAGGCCCTTGAGGGCTACGTCTCGGCGATGACCTGTCATCTTGGCAACTTCGGTGAGTACGCCGAACTCCGGCATCGCCTCTCGGCTCGCGAGAAGGACCTGGCACGACTCGGTGCCGCGCGGAGGCGCACGGACTCGATCGAGTCGCTCAGCGCCCTCCGTCCGGGAGATGTCATCGTCGTGCCCTCAGGGAGGCGAACCGGTGTGGCACTGGTGCTGGACCCAGGGCTCAACGAGGACTCCGGCGCGCCGCGTCCACTGGTGCTCACGATCGATCGCCAGGTGCGTCGGCTCTCGCTGACGGATTTCCCGAGCGCGGTGACCCCTCTGGATCGGATGCGCATCCCGCGCACCTTCAGTGCCCGCTCGGCCACCTCCCGTCGTGACCTTGCCAATGCCTTGCGTGAGCGTGCGGCCGGATTCGACCTGGCACGGCCGCGACGTGCGTCGTCCGAGAGTGCCGGTGTCGATGAGGAGATCACGAACCTGCGGCTGCTGATCCGCCGTCATCCCTGCCACGGATGCGATGAGCGCGAGACCCATGCCCGCTGGGCGGAACGCGCCCGCAAGCTCCAGGCCGAGAACGCGACCCTCATGGACCGCATCGAGGGCCGCACCAACACCATCGCGCGCGAGTTCGATCGGGTCTGCCTAGTGCTGTCAGACCTCGGCTACCTGCGTCCCGATGACACCGTCACCTCCGATGGCGCGATGCTCGGTCGCCTCTACACCGAGCAGGACCTTCTCGCGGCCGAGTGTCTGCGCCGTGGCACCTGGGATGAGCTCGGGCCTGCGGATCTCGCAGCCGCCTGCGCCGCACTCGTCTACGAGTCCCGCGGTGCCGAGGAGGCATCGCTCCCGCGGCTTCCCGGCGGTCGTATCCGGGTCGTGCTTGAGGACATGGTCGACCTGTGGACGTCACTGGAGGCCCTGGAGCGTGAGAACCGGGTCTCCTTCGTCCGGGCACCCGATCTGGGTTTCGTGTGGGCGATCCACCGCTGGTCGAGCGGGGCCAGTCTTCAAGCCGTCCTCGATGAGGGTGACCTCACCCCGGGTGATTTCGTCCGGTGGGCCAAGCAGGTCATCGACCTGCTGGGCCAGGTGTCGGTCGCGCGGGCTGAACTGCCGATCGCGCAGGTGGCACGTGAGGCGATGGATGCCGTGAGCCGCGGTGTCGTGTCCTACACGTCCGTCGGCTGAGCCTGCAGTGCTTTCTCGAGGCGCCCGGCACTTCCGGCCAGGCCCCATGACGTCACGAGGTGGGCCCACTGCTCCGGGTCCGCGGGTGTGCGAGGGATGCGAGTCGACAGCGTCGGCAGGGGAACATCGGCCCGCAGTCGCACGACCCGGTCGGCCCGCATGATGTAGTCGCGGGAGTCAAGGAGCGAGCGGCGCACGGCCGGGGTGATCGCCGATGACGGATCCTGTGCGGCCGCAAGGATCCCGGCCATCGAGCCGAAGGAGTTGAGCAGGCGGGCTGCGGTCTTCTCCCCGACACCCGGGACCCCCGGCAGGCCATCCGACGGATCCCCGCGCATGAGGGAGAGATCGGCATAGCCGGCCCCGGGAACGGCGTACCTGTCCACGACGACCGCATCGGTGATGACATCGAAGCCGCCCTTGGTCACCGGGTAGAGGACGCGCACCGGGCGGGTGTCATCCACAAGCTGGAACAGGTCGCGATCCCCGGTGGCGATCTCCACCGGACCGCGATGTCCGGCGGCGAGGGTCGCGATGACGTCATCGGCCTCGAATCCGTCAGCGCCGACGCGGCAGATGCCCAGGGCGGCGAGAACCTCAGCGATCATCCCGATCTGCGGGCTCAGGGTGTCCGGCTCCTCCTCCCCGCCCGTCGCCACATCTGCCAGTCGATGGGTCTTGTACGACGGGATCAGGTTGACCCGCCACTGGGGGCGCCAGTCGTCGTCCCAGCAGCAGACGAGATCCGCCGGCCCGCGGGCGCTCATGAGCCGGGCCAGGATGTCGAGGAATCCGCGTACCGCGTTGACCGGTCGCCCGTCCGGTGCGGTCATCGACTCGGGCAGGGCGTAGAAGGCCCGGTAGTACATCGAGGCGGAGTCGATGAGCAGCAGGGGACGGTCGGCCATGGGCGGATCATGACAGGGGGTCGCTGCTGGCTGGCAGGTAGTGTTGCCGCGTGCATGGTGGCGCAGACCTCACTGAGCGACGTGACCGGCTGGAGCGTGCCCGCGGTGCGGCCGAGCAGGCGGGCCTGGCGGCCCTGCTCATCACCCCCGGCCCCGATCTGCGCTACCTCGTCGGCTACGACGCGGTGCCCCTGGAGCGGCTCACCTGCCTCGTCGTGCGGTCCTCGGGTGACCCCGTGCTCGTCGTCCCTGCCCTGGAGGAGGCGGCTGCCCTCGCCAGCCCGGCCGGGGATCTTGAGCTCGAGGTGCGGACCTGGCGGGAGACGGAGGACCCGTTCGCGCTCGTGGCGTCGATGATGCCCGCTGCCGGTGCGATCGGTCTCGACGACCGGATGTGGGCGGAGAAGGTCCTGCACCTGCGAGCAGCGATGCCGGACCTGACGCAGCGTCTGGCCGGTGAGGTCCTTCGGCCGATGCGGATGCGCAAGACCCCCGGTGAGATCGCCAGTCTCGTGGCGGCGGGCGCCGCCATCGACCGGGTGCACGCGGAGGTCCCGCACCTGCTGCGGGCTGGTCGCACCGAGCGCGAGGTGGCGCGGGATCTCGCAGACCTCATCATCGCAGTCGGGCACACCCGAGTGGATTTCGTCATCGTCGCGTCCGGACCCAACGGGGCGAGTCCGCATCATGAGGTGTCCGACCGGGTCATTGCGCACGGTGACGTGGTCGTCGTCGACATCGGGGGCACCATGCCCGATGGCTACTGCAGTGACTCCACGCGCACCTATGCGGTGGCCGACGTGCCCCGCGACACGCTCGCGTCCTATGAGGTGCTTGAGGCCGCGCAGGAGGCCGCGGTCGCGTGGGTCCGCCCCGGAGTGACGGCCGAGTCCGTCGATCATGCGGCCCGCGAGGTCATCGCTGCCGCTGGCTTCGGCGACCTCTTCATCCACCGCACCGGTCACGGGATCGGCCTGGAGACGCACGAGGATCCCTACATCGTCGATGGCAACAGGCAGGTCATCGAGCCCGGCATGGCGTTCAGCATCGAGCCGGGCATCTACCAGCGGGGCCTGCGCGGGGCCCGGATCGAGGACATCGTCGTGTGCACTCACGATGGCGCCCAGCGGGTCAATCACCAGCCTCGAAGCCTCGTGATCGCGGGTGGCTGATCGATGAGCCTGGAGCCACTGGATCGGCAGATCGTCCAGCTGCTGGGTGAGCAGGGCCGCCTCTCCTACACCGATCTGGCGCGCATCACCGGACTGAGCACGTCAGCCGTGCATCAGCGGGTCCGCCGACTGGAGCAGAAGGGGATCATCCGGGGCTATCGCGCCGACATCGACCCGGAGGCGGCGGGCGTGCCGCTCACGGCCTTCGTGGCCGTCATGCCGCTGGATCCTGCGCAGCCCGATGACACGCCTGAGCGCCTGCGCGAGGTCACCGAGATCGAGGCCTGTCACTCCGTCGCTGGTGATCACTCCTATCTGCTCAAGGTGAGAGTCGCCGGGCCGGCCGACCTCGAGGCACTTCTGGCGCGCATCCGGAGCCTCGCCCAGGTGTCGACCCGCACCACGGTCGTGCTGTCGACCGCCTACGAGGGGAGACCGCCATCGCTGTGACCGTGCCCGACTACGGCACCCTCACATCCGCCCGGCGCGACCGGGTGGTGCGCGGCCTCGTCCGGGTCGGGGGAGCGGCGCTCTCCGGAGTCCTCCTCGTCCTGTCCTTCCCGCCCTATGGCACGTGGATGCTCGCCCCCATCGCGATCGCGATGCTCGTTCTGTCGATCCGGGGCACCCGGGCCTGGGTCGGGGCCGGTCTGGGCTTCCTGCACGGACTGCTCTTCTTCGCACCGCTGACCCTGTGGATGCGCGTCGTCGGCGGCGACGCCTGGCTGCTGCTCGCGGCGTTCTGCGCTGGATGGATCGCGCTGCTGGGTGCGGGCATCGCCGTCGCCTCCCGATCCCGGCTCTGGCCGCTGTGGATCCCCGCCCTGTGGGTCGCCGAGGAGGCACTGCGCGGGCGCATCCCGTGGGGTGGATTCCCGTGGGGGCGGCTGGCCTATGGGCAGAGCGACTCGATGTTCACGCCGTACGCCTCTATCGGGGGTGCACCTCTGGTGACGTTCACCGTCGCCCTGAGCGGCGCACTGCTGGCTGCCGGACTGGTGGCGGCGTGGAACCGATCGCTGCGTCGAAGTGCCTTCAGCGTCGCAGGGGCGGTGCTCGTCGGGCTCGTCGCCCTGCTCATCCCGCTGCCGACGAGCGGGCAGCCGAGTCCGCCGACCGCGGTCGTCGCGGTCATCCAGGGAAATGTGCCCTCCACCGGGCTGACCATCCACGACAACCGGCGGCAGGTGCTCGACAACCATGTCCGGGAGACGCTCGCCCTCGCGGCAGAAGTGGATGCGGGTCGCGCGCCCGCACCCGATCTCGTCGTGTGGCCGGAGAACTCAACTGATATCGATCCGCTCGCCGATGCCAGTGTCGCGGAGGAGATCACACGGGCGGCGCGCGGCATTGGGGCACCGATCCTCGTCGGAGCGCTGACCCAGGACCCGACTTCGGCCGATCATGTCCTCAATGTCGGCATCGTGTGGGGACCCGACGGTCCGGGGGAGATCTACGTCAAGACCCATCCGGTGCCGTTCGGGGAGTACCTCCCGATGCGCTCACTGCTCGCAGGTCTCATCGATCGCTTCGCCATGATTCCGCGCGATTTTGCGGCGGGCACCGAACCGGGTGTCCTCACCCTCGGTCCCGTGGTGGCGGCTGATGTCATCTGCTTTGAGGTTGCCTACGACGACGTCGTGCGCGCCGCCGTCACCGGTGGTGGCCGCATCCTGCTCGTGCAGACCAACAATGCGACGTATGCCGGCACCGGTCAGCCGGAGCAGCAGGAGGCGATCTCCCGTCTGCGCGCGGTGGAGCATGGACGCAGTGTCGCGGTGGCATCGACGAGCGGGATCAGCGCCGTCTTCGCGCCGGATGGCGAGCTTGTGGCACGTCTACCTGAGCTGGTAGGCGGGCACATCATCGAGCAGGTTCCGCTGCGCACCAGCCTGACCGTCGCCGACACCCTCGGAGCGTGGCCCGAGTGGATCCTCGTCGGTCTGGCGATCCTCGGCGTTGTCGCCGGTATCACCGCTCGTCGCCGGCGGCGATTCGATGTGCGCGCAACTTCGCACGCATCCTCACCGACAGAAGACACAGGGAGACGTGCCGACGTGAACGACTCGTTCAGCGACCTCGGGCCGATCATCGTCGTGATTCCGACGTACAACGAGATCCTCAATGTCCGCTCGATCGTGGGACGGGTGCGCGCCTCCGTACCGGAAGCGCACATCCTCATCGCTGATGACAACTCCCCGGATGGCACGGGTGCTGCGGCCGATGAGCTGGCGGCCTCGGACGATCATGTTCATGTCATGCACCGGGCGGGCAAGCAGGGACTGGGAGCGGCGTACCTCGCGGGATTCGAGTGGGCACTGGCTCACGGCTACGAGGTCGTGGTCGAGATGGATGCTGACGGGTCACATCAGCCTGAGCAGCTGCCGCGTCTGCTGGCGCGACTGCGTGAGGCGGACCTGGTGCTGGGGTCGCGCTACATGCCCGGGGGCGAGGTGCGCAACTGGCCGCGCTCCCGCGAGATCCTGTCGAAGGGCGGCAATCTCTACACCCGTCTGGTCCTGGGCATCCCGCTGCGCGATGCCACCGGCGGCTATCGCGCGTTCCGGGCGTCGACCCTGCGGGCGCTGTCCTTGGATGCCGTGGAGTCGCAGGGGTACTGCTTCCAGGTCGACCTGGCGTGGCGTTCCCTGAACCAGGGGCTGAGGGTCGCCGAGGTGCCGATCACCTTCGTCGAGCGCGAGGCGGGGGCGAGCAA
>CAZLHZ010000080.1:0-2388 GCA_964559285.1 uncultured Actinomycetes bacterium
GGTGACACCGCCCACGTCGGCCCCGCCGACGTCGACTCCGGACCGACTCGCATGGCCCGGCTCATCCACGACACCTTGGTCGCGGGACGCACCCTCGCCCAGTCGCACCTCCCCCGTCGCCAGCGCGGCCTGGTAGGTCGCCAGCTGCGCATCCTGTCGCACGGCTGGGCCGCTCGGTGGGCGGCGACCGGTCTTGAGATCGACGGCCACGAGCGTGCCCTGGGCATCCCGCTCCACCCGGTCGATGCTCCCCGTGAGCCTGACCGCGGGCTGGCCGGCGGCATCCGGCTCCGCCAGGGGCACATCGACGCGAAAACCCGCCTCGGTGGCGAGGAGCTGTCGCCCGTTGCCGTGGTGGTACGCCAGGAAGAGCTCCAGCGCCCGGTCCATGGCCTCCCGCTCCGCCTCCGACTGCCACGAGGCGTCGAACGGCAGGTGCACCCACACCTCGTCGAGCAGGGCGCGCGCCTCATCGAGGCTGATGTCCTCGGTGCCGAGCCGTTCCGCGAGGGCATGGACGATGCTGCCCACGGCCGCCCCGGCACCGCGCCGGGTCGCTCCCCCGGCCTCCTGGGCGAGCACCCATCGCCGTGGGCACTCCTGCAGGGCCTCGATGGCGGTGCCGGACAGCCGGACCGGCTCCTGCTGTGGTCGCAGCGGCACGTCGGAGCGCGTCGTCTCGCGCAGTCCCCACCAGGACCGCGGGTGCGCACGCGCACTCAGCCCGGGAACGTCCGATCCGCGCGCGAGCCGGGCCAGTCGGTCAATGGCGGCACGGCGAAGAGCGGGCGTGGAGTGCTCGTCCACGGCTGCCGCCCGCAGGGAGGCGACGAGGCCCGGCGCGGAGAGCGGTCGACGCGGCCGACCGCGGATGATCCGCGGCACGATCTGGCTGCCGCACAGGTCATCGATGAACCGGGAGGGCTGAACCCCGTCATCCTCGGCGGACCCGATGGTCGCGATCACCAGTCGCTCCTGGGCCCGGGTGCAGGCGACATAGAAGAGTCGCCGCTCCTCGGCGAGCACCTCGGCCGGTCGCGGGGGATCCCCCAACCCCTGCCGGGTGAGCCGGTCCGGCAGGAGCAGGCTTCCGCGCACCCGCAGATCGGGCCAGACTCCCTCTTCCGCACCGACGACGACCACGAGTCGCCACTGCAGTCCCTTCGCGCGATGCGCCGTGAGGATGCGCACCGCATCCCCGCGCACAGCGCGCTCCGCGAGGGTGTTCGCCGCGAAATCCTGCGCCGCGATCTCCGCGAGGATCGTGGCGACCCCGCGCACGCCGCTCGCCAGGTCCGACGCGCGCTGCACGGTGTCGACGAGGGCGCACACCGCGTCCAGATCACGATCGGCGCGCAGCCCCGACGTGCCCCCCGCGAGGGCCGCCTGCTCGAGGTGTCGCATCCAGCTTCCAGGCCCGTCGGCTCCAGCACGCGACCACAGTTCCCACAGCACATCCTCAGCCGTGCCGTGACCATCGACGATCGCCCTCGCGTCGGCGAGGAGTGACGACAGTCGTCGCAGCCGCTGCCAGGCCTGCTGAAGCGGGTCGGCCGGATCATCGGGGATCTCGACCTCCACCGGCTCACCCGCCACTGCCGCACGCAGCAGCTCGGTCGAGGCCACCTCGGGTGCGGCACGCCGCAGGGCGCGACCGAGGAGGCGCAGGTCGGAAGGATCGAGACCGGCGAGCGGTGACAGCAGGAGCACCGCGGCCGTCTCCGCCGTGAGCGCCCGCGGGTCCGCGGCCACCCGCATTCCTAGGAGCAGGGGAGCCACCGCGGGCTCCGCATGCAGTGGCAGGTCATCGCCGGCCACCTCGACGGGGACACCCGCAGCGACCAGCGCCCGACGCAGAGCCGGGATGTGCTGCACTCCCGATCGGACGAGGACCGCCATCTGCGACCACAGGATCGGCCGGACACCGTCAGCGCCCTCGAATCGGGCTCGGCGCAGCACGTCGGCAACGTGGGCGGCGCGCGCTGAGTCATCGTCGTACACCAGCACCTCGATCGACCCGGGATGCTCGGCCTCACACTCGGGTGATCGGTGGCGGCGCATCGCGTCGACGGGCAGTCCCGGCAGCGCGCGGTCGCCGAGGACCCGGGAGGCCGCCTCGCGCAGCACCGGACCGAATCGCCGTGTGCGATCGAGAACCACCACCTCCACGGGCGGGCCACCGGGCACGGCGAACCGATCGCGGAAGCCGAGCAGCCCCGAGACATCGGCACCGCGGAAGGCATAGATCGCCTGATCGGGATCCCCGACCACGACGAGGGAGGCCTCCGGCCCGACGAGGGCACGCAGCAGGCGCACCTGAGCCGGGTCGGTGTCCTGATACTCGTCGACGAAGATTGCGCGGTACGTCGCATGCAGGTGCTCCCGCAC
>CAZLHZ010000080.1:2398-8076 GCA_964559285.1 uncultured Actinomycetes bacterium
CCGCACCTCGGCTCGGTGCGCGACCAACCACGCCCGGTGGATGAGCTCGGTGTAGTCCGTCACGCCCTCGAGCCCGAGGACGTGGAGGTACTCCTCGGCGAAGGTGCCAACCGCAGCCCAGCCGGGTACCCCGTGGCGGCGGCCGATGGCCGCCAGCTCATCCGGATCGAGCCCGAGGGCGCGGGGGCGCGCGAGGACGGCGCGGATCTCGGTCGTGACCCCGCGCGTGTCGAGGGCGCGGCGCAGGTCCTCGGGCCAGTCCCGGTGGCCCTCCGCGAGTGACCCGTCGAGGAGCTCGCGCACCCGCAGGTCCTGCTCCGGGCCAGTGAGCAGTCGCAGCGGCGCTCCCTCGGGGGTCTCGTCATCGACCTCCGGCCACTGGCGGAGCAGGCCGAAGCAGAACGAGTGGAAGGTCGCGACCGTCGGCGGCTCGGCCGCCCCCAGCCGGGCCGCGATCCGATCCCGGACCTCGTGCGCGGCACGCCGGCCGAAGGTGAGCACGAGGACGGCGGAGGCGGGCAGCGGGTCGTCCGGGTCGGTGAGGCGGGCGACCGCCGCCTCCACGATGGTGGCGGTCTTGCCGGTGCCGGTGCCGGCGAGCACCAGCAGCGGTCCCCGGCGATGGTCGACGACACGCTGCTGCGCGGCGTCGAGATCGATCCCGGGGGTGGGTGGCATGGGCAATCTCTAGCACCGGTGTCGGACATGGGGGCGGCGAGTCTGGGAGCATATGCCGGTGACACCGGACGGCACGAGGATCATCGAGGGCCCGCTGGCCCGACCTCGTCTGCGCCGGCCGCTGGATCTCTTCCGCGCGCTTGTGGCCCTGGGCATCTGCGGACTCATCGTCCTCATCGCCTACCTGGCCTCAGGCACCGCGTCAGGGCTGAACCAGGACGTCACCGCCCTCATCGACCAGCTGCCGAACCTCATCGCCCTCGCGGTGAACGCCATCGCGGGGATCGGGACCTTCCTGCTTCCCGTGTCGATCCTCATCTTCCTCATTGCGCGACGCAGCGGCCGCCTCATCATCGATGCCCTCATCGCGCTGGCACTCGGCTGGGCACTGCTGTCCCTCGCCGGATCACTTATCGAGACCTATGGATCACGGCAGCTCATCCTCGCCCTCGCCGGATCGCTCGACGCCGGCACGAGCGCCGCCACGGCACCCACCCTCGGCGCCCTCGTCGCCTTCGTCGCGGTGTCGCGGGTGATCGGCCGCCGCGGCTGGACCGTGGTCGCGTGGCTCGTCATCAGCTCCCAGTTCGCCGTCATGTTCCTCAATGGCGGGACCACCATCGCCGCGCTGGCGGCCTCCACCTCTTTCGGCTGGGCGCTGGGCGCGTTCCTGCGCTACACGCTCGGCACGCCGACCACGCGCCCCTCAGGTGAGCAGGTGGCCGAGGTCCTCGCGCGCTGCGCCTACCCGGTCGTCACCCTCGTCTCGACCGAGGCGACCCGCGTGGGGCGTCGCTATCAGGCGACGATGGCCGACGGTCGCCTGCTGGGAGTGCTCGTTCTCGACCGAGACTTCGAGGGTGCCGGGCTCGTGACCTCGCTGTGGCAGTGGCTGCGGGTGCGGGACGATCTCGTCAAGGGTGCGTTCTCCCTGCGGCGCGAGCTTGATCGCGCCGCCCTCATGAACTACGCCGCCCAGGCGGCGGGCGCGCCAGTCCCGAAGCTGCTGCTCGCGAGCGAGGTCGGTCCGGACTCGGCGCTCATGCTCTATGAACGGCTCGATGCCGTGCCGTTCGCTGCCCTTGGACCTGAGCTGACTGACGCGGATCTGGAGAATGCCTGGCGCGCGATGGAGAAGCTGCATGCGCGTGAGGTGTCGCATCGCGCACTCACCGCGCGCAATCTGCTGCGCACATCTGACGGCGCGGTTTGGCTTGTCGGTGGATCGGGAGGTGCCGTGGCCTCGGGCGATATCGCCCGGCGCATCGACACGTCTGATCTCCTGTGCGCCCTCGCCCTGCTCACGGATGCGGATCGAGCCGTCGCGACCGGTCGACGAGTGCTGGGGGACGCAGGCATCGTGCGCGCACTGCCCGTGCTCCAGCGCATCGCTCTGGCCCACGCCAACCGGGTGGCCCTGCGCCGCAATCGCGCCGTGCTGGTCCGGCTGAGGGACCTGCTCCTGGAGATGCTGCCCGACGGGCAGCCACAGCAGATCGACCTACGACGCATTCGCCCGCGCACGATCATCATGATCGTCCTCGGATCGATCGCAGGCTACTTCCTGCTCTCCCAGCTCGCGGACGTCGATCTGGTCACCCTCATCACGACCGCGTCGTGGAGCTGGCTCGCGATCGCCCTGCTCATCAGCCTCACGATCTACCTCGGGGCGGCCTGGTCGCTGTCCGGCTTCGTCCCCGAAAAACTCTCCCTGGGGCGGACGATCCTCGCGCAGCTTGCAAGCGCCTTCGCCACGCTCGTGTCGCCGCCGACCTTGGGCACGGTGGCGATCAATGTGCGATTCCTCCAGAAGTCGGGACTGCATCCGGCTCTGGCAGCGGCAAGCGTCGGCGTGTCCCAGGTGCTCGCCTTCGTCTTCCACATCCTGCTCATCATCGTCTTCGCCTTCGCGGCCGGCATTCAGACCAATGAGAAGCTCAACGCCCCGGCGTGGGCGATCTGGGTCGTCGTCGGCATCGTCGTCATCGTGTTCGGCCTGCTTCTCGTCCCGAAGGTGCGTCGCTTCGCCCTCGGCCGCGTGCGGCCCCTCCTGCGCGAGGTGGGGCCTCGCCTCATCACGGTCCTGCAGCGGCCGCTGAAGCTCGTCGAGGGTGTCGGCGGCATCCTCCTGCTGAACCTCGCCTGCATCGGTGTCCTCATCGCGTGTGTGCAGGCGTTCGGCGGTCAGCTCAACCTTGCGGCCATCGCTGTGGTCTACCTCGCCGGCGCCACCCTCGGCCAGGCCGCACCGACCCCCGGTGGACTCGGCGGCGTCGAGGCCGCCATGTCTGCGGGTCTCACAGCTGCCGGCCTCGACGCCGGATTGGCCGTCTCGAGCGTCCTGCTCTTCCGGCTGGTGACCTTCTGGCTGCCGACGATCCCCGGCTACTTCGCCTTCACCTGGCTGCAGAAGAAGGGCAGTCTGTAGCCAGCCGCACCCGGTCCCACCACATCGCCCGCACCCACCGCATCCACCCGAGGAGTCCCATGAGCGAGACCCAGCCTGAGGTCACCATCACCACCCTGGCCAATGGCCCGCTGGAGGTGAGCGGCCTGGCCCGCGTGGTCGACGCGAGCGGTCAGACCCTGCGCGAGGGTGACTCGCTGTTCCTCTGCCGGTGCGGGCAGTCCGCCAAGAAGCCCTTCTGCGACGGCACCCACCGCAAGATCGGCTTCGAGGATGGCCAGAACCTGCCCGATGGGACCGGCAAGTCCTGATGACTCAGTAGGTCGGCTTGTCCGGCTCGATCTGATTGACCCAGGCGAGCACGCCGCCACCGAGGTGGACGGCATCGGCGAAGCCGGCCGCCTTCACCACGGCGAGCACCTCGGCCGATCGGCCACCGACCTTGCAGTGCAGCACGATCGGCCGGTCCTGCGGCAGGGACTCCAACGCCGTGCCATTGAGGAACTCACCCTTGGGGATGAGGACCGCGCCCGGGATCGACACGATCTCGTACTCATTCGGCTCGCGCACATCGATGAGCACGAAGTCACGCTCTCCCCGCTCGCGGGCGGCCAGCATGTCGCGAAGCTCAGGCGCGGTGATGGTCGAGTCCCGCGCTGCCTCGGCAGCAGCATCAGAGATGGTGCCGCAGAAAGCGTCGTAGTCGATGAGCTCGGTCACCGTCGGATTCGCACCGCAGACGGCACAGTTCGGGTCCTTGCGGATCCGCACCTGGCGGTACTGCATCTCGAGCGCGTCATAGACCATGAGCCGACCCAACAGCGGATCACCGATTCCGGTGAGGAGCTTGATCGCCTCCGTCACCTGGATTGATCCGATGCTCGCGCACAGGACACCAAGCACCCCGCCCTCCGCGCACGAGGGCACCATGCCCGGCGGCGGCGGCTCGGGGTAGAGGCAGCGGTAGCACGGACCATGCTCGGCCCAGAACACCGACGCCTGTCCGTCGAAGCGGTAGATCGATCCCCACACATAGGGCTTGCCGAGCAGAACCGCTGCATCATTCACCAGGTAGCGCGTCGCGAAGTTGTCTGTGCCATCGACGATGAGGTCATAGGCACTGAACAGGCGCATGACGTTGTCGGAGTCCAGCCGCTCCTCATGCAGCACGACATTGACATAGGGGTTGATCTCGAGCACGGAGTCACGCGCACTCTCACCCTTGGACCGGCCGATATCACTCTGCCCGTGAATGATCTGCCGCTGCAGATTCGACTCGTCCACCACATCGAACTCGACAATGCCGAGCGTGCCGACCCCCGCTGCCGCGAGATACATGAGCGCGGGACTGCCGAGCCCTCCGGCGCCAACACACAGCACCCGGGCATTCTTCAGTCGCTTCTGCCCAGCCATGCCGACATCCGGGATGATGAGGTGACGGCTGTATCGGCGTACCTCATCAACACTCAGGCTGTCAGCAGGCTCCACCAGCGGCGGCAGGGACATCCTCACTCCTCACGAACGTTCGGGTACGCCGGGACCTATGGTCTCCCGTGCCCAACGCGCTCGTTCAGCCGGGTGTTCCCGGCCTGCCCTACCCGTTGGTGATCGACCCCTGACCGGGCAGGGTGACGGAGTTCAATGCCCGGTCGGTGAGGGACAGGCTCAGGGTGTAGGTGCCGCTCGCCGCCCCCTGCGGGAAGGTGAGGGTGCCTGACCACGTGCCATCGGTATCGCTTCCCGCTGTCCGCGTGGCCTTGATGCTGTAGCTCGTTCCTGTCGCAGCGAGGGTGGCGAAGATCCAGATCTCCTTCACCCCACTGAGGTCATCAGCAGCAGTCACCGTGACATCAACCGTCTGCGCGGCCTCGGCCGTGTCGATGGACTCCGGAGTGGCCTCCACCGAGCTCACCGTGGGCACCGCGGAATCGCCAGCACCGGTCTGCACGATGACGCTCGGGCCGATGACGGTCTCATCGTTGAGGAACTGTGTCGCTGGGGAGCTCGTGGTGAGGATCGTCGCATTGCGCACACCATCATCGGCTCGAACGTAGATCCGGTAGGTCGCCGGTGCGATGAACGCGGGGAACTCGATGGTCCTCGTGTAGACCCCATCGGCTGCCGTTCCCGAGGTGCGGGTCGCCGCGTTGCTCGACGTGAAGCACGGCGTGCAGGTGGGCCCAGTGATGGAGATCGTCACGGAGTCGACTCCGGTGCCGGCATCCGCCACCGTCGCGGTGATCGTCACCTCCACCGCACCGCTGCTCGTGTCGATCGATGTGTCACTCACCGTGACCTCACTCACGGTGGGCCCCTGCGCATCCCCCTCACCGGTCTGGCGAATGACACTCGGGCCGACCGTGGTACCTCCGCGCGTGAAGGTGGTGCCTGAGTCAGCAGACAGCTCGCCGAGATTGCCGACCAGATCCGTGGTGTAGACCGCGATGCGATAGTCCCCCTCGGGGCTCTGGCGCGGGAGGGCGAGGGTGGCTGAGTAGACACCGTTGCGGATCGTGCCCGTGGAGCGGGTCGCCTGGGCTTCGGCGTACCCGACAACACCGGTGGGCGAGGTGAGGACAACATTGACGTAGTC
>CAZLHZ010000081.1:0-8050 GCA_964559285.1 uncultured Actinomycetes bacterium
GGCTCGCCGTGCCATGGAGCACGGCATGCGCAAGGTCGATGTCTTCGTCAAGGGTCCGGGTTCTGGACGTGAGACGGCCATCCGTTCCCTGCAGGCGACCGGCCTCGAGGTCGGCACGATTCAGGATGTCACCCCTGTCCCCTTCAACGGCTGCCGCCCGCCCAAGCGGCGCCGGGTCTGACGACGAGGAGCTGCATACTCATGGCTCGATACACCGGCGCTGATTGCAAGCGCTGCCGCCGCGAGAAGACGAAGCTCTTCCTCAAGGGATCGAAGTGTGATTCCGCGAAGTGCCCGTTCGAGAAGCGTCCGTACCCGCCCGGCCAGCACGGCCGTGGGCGCACCAAGGACAGCGAGTACCTCCTGCAGATGCGCGAGAAGCAGAAGGCTGCCCGCATCTACGGTGTGCTGGAGCGCCAGTTCCGGGGCTACTACGAAGAGGCACATCGTCAGCAGGGCAAGACCGGCGAGAACCTCCTGCGCATCCTTGAGAGCCGACTGGACAATGTCGTCTACCGCGCCGGCTTCGCCAAGTCTCGGGACATGGCGCGTCAGTTGGTGCGCCACGGTCACTTCGTCGTCAACGGCGTCAAGGTCGATATCCCGTCGTTCCGCGTCCAGCCCAACGACATTGTCGAGGTGCGCACCTCCTCGCGTGAGTTGACTCCGTTCGTGATCGCTCACGCGGAGATCGGTGAGCGCACGGTTCCGGCGTGGCTCGAGGTCATCGGCTCCAAGATGCGGATTCTCGTCCACTCCCTGCCCGCGCGTGAGGTCATCGACACGCAGGTGCAGGAGCAGTTGATCGTCGAGCTCTACTCCAAGTAACCCAGGTTCGCGGTCTCAAATGGCGGAGACCGCGGAAAGGACAGGAACGTGCTCATCACACAGCGACCCACCCTCTCTGAGGAGTCGATCGGCGAGTTCCGCTCACGGTTCGTTCTCGAGCCGCTTGAGCCGGGCTTCGGTTACACGCTGGGCAACTCGCTTCGGCGTACCCTCCTGTCGTCGATCCCCGGCGCGGCTGTCACCAGCGTCCGCATCGATGGAGTGCTTCACGAGTTCACGACGATCCCCGGTGTCAAGGAAGACGTGACGGAGCTGGTTCTCAACATCAAGCAGCTCGTGGTCTCGTCGGAGCACGACGAGCCGGTTGTGATGTATCTGCGCAAGCAGGGCCCGGGTCCAGTGCTCGCCAGTGACATCGCCCCGCCCGCCGGGGTCGAGGTGCACAACCCTGAGCTTCACCTCGCGATGCTCAACGACAAGGGCAAGCTCGAGATGGAGCTCGTCGTCGAGCGTGGTCGCGGCTATGTCTCGGCCGCTCTCAACAAGCAGCCGGGGCAGGAAATCGGCCGCATCCCCGTCGACTCGATCTACTCGCCGGTGCTCCGCGTGAGCTACCGGGTCGAGGCCACTCGAGTCGAGCAGCGCACCGACTTCGACAAGCTCGTCATCGACGTGGAGACCAAGCCGTGCATTCGTCCGCGCGACGCGGTGGCGTCGGCCGGCAAGACGCTGGTCGAGCTGTTCGGTCTGGCGCGTGAGCTCAATATGGAGGCGGAGGGCATCGACATCGGCCCGTCGCCGGCTGATGCCTTCGTGGCAGAGCAGCTGTCGACACCGATCGAGCAGTTGGACCTCACGGTCCGGTCCTACAACTGCCTCAAGCGCGAAGGCATCCACTCCGTGG
Source organism: uncultured Actinomycetes bacterium (assembly GCA_964559285.1). GTDB lineage: Bacteria > Actinomycetota > Actinomycetes > S36-B12 > S36-B12 > CAZLHZ01. The sequence goes on from CAZLHZ010000081.1 coordinate 1,694, forward strand.
GTGAACTCATTTCGCGCAGCGAGGCGGACCTGCTCGATATCCGCAATTTCGGAGCCAAGTCGATCGATGAGGTCAAGGTCAAGCTGGCCACGCTCGGTCTGGCTCTCAAGGACAGCCCGCCCGGATTCGATCCCGGATCGGTCGTCTACGAGGACTACGACGACGAAGAGGACGACGGATTCGTCGAGGACGAGCAGCTCTAGCCCGCTCCCGACCGACCGCAAGGAGAAAAGCGATGCCCACCCCCACCAAGGGTCCCCGTCTCGGCGGCGGCCCGGCCCATGAGCGGCTCATCCTGGCCAATCTGGCCACGCAGCTGTTCGAGCACGGCCGGATCACGACGACGACGGCCAAGGCCAAGCGACTGCGTCCTCTGGCTGAGCGGATGATCACCTTCGCCAAGCGCGGTGACCTGCACGCTCGCCGCCAGGTGATGACGGTCATTCGGGACAAGTCCGTCGTCCACGAGCTGTTCACCGAGATCGGTCCGCGTTACGCCGGCCGTCACGGTGGCTATACGCGGATTGTCAAGATCGGGAACCGCAAGGGCGACAACGCCCCCATGGCCATCATCGAGCTCGTGGAGCCGATGACCGAGGCGGTCATCGCCGAGGCCACTGGTGCCACGAAGCGCGCGGCCAAGGAGCGGGCGGCTGCGGCCCCCGCACCCGCAGCCACCACCGCCGGTGCAGTCGAGGAGGCGCTGGCAGCGCAGGAGGTGGAGTCCCACGAGGCCGAATCTCACGAGGATGTGGCCGAGGACGCCGCACTTGATGCTGCCGTGGAGGCCGCTTCCGAGATCAGTCCGGCTGCGGACAAGGCCTGACCTGATCGGAACCACCATGAGCGTCGAGCCCGCTCCTCCGTCACCGGGGGGCGGGCTCGTCCGTCTCCGCATTGATCTGGGGTATGACGGGACCGGGTTCTCCGGCTGGGCCCGTCAGCCCGCGCTTCGCACGGTGCAGGGTGAGCTGGAGAGCGCCTGCGCACTCCTCCTGCAGCTCGACCCGCCGCCCACGCTCACCTGTGCCGGGCGCACCGACGCGGGTGTTCATGCGTCAGGTCAGGTGGCGCATGTCGACATCCCGGAGTCCTGCCTCACGGGTGAGGACCCACTGGCCACCCTGGCCCGTCGGCTACGCCGAGTGCTGCCCGACGACATCCGTGTCACGCGAGTCGTGCGCGCCCCGGCTGGGTTCGATGCGCGATTCTCCGCACTTGATCGACGCTATGCGTACGCCGTCTCCGACGATCCCTCCGGCGTTGATCCCCTGCTGCGCCACCGCGTGGTGCACCACCCGCGACTCCTGGACCTGGATGCGATGAACCTGGCGGGCCACCAACTTCTCGGCGAACACGACTTCGCCGCGTTCTGCCGACCGCGTCCGGGTGCGACCACCATCCGCACCCTGCAGCACCTGCACTGGGAGCGCCAGAGCGACGGAGTGGCCGTCATGGCGATCGTGGCCGATGCCTTCTGCCACTCGATGGTGCGCACGGTGGTGGGAGCTCTCCTTCCGGTGGGTGACCATCGACGCGATCCGCAGTGGCCTGCAGAGGTGCTTCGCGCGCAGCAGCGGCATTCCGCGGTGGCCGTGGCCCCGGCGTACGGGCTCGTCCTGATGGAAGTTCGCTATCCACCGGACGCGGAACTCGCGGCGCGTCAGGAACGCACTCGTATGGTGCGCTCGCTGGCCGTGGGAGATGCAGCGGGTGAGTGCTGATGGGGCATATCGATGTTCAGCATGTGAGCCTGACACTGCCGGATGGTCGTGTGCTTCTCGATGACATCAGCTTCCGGGTGGGAGACGGTGCGAAGGCGGCCCTCGTCGGCGCCAACGGCGCCGGCAAGACAACCCTGCTCAAGATCATCGCCGGTGACCTCGAGGCCGACGAGGGCAGCGTCAGCAGGTCCGGGGGATTGGGGGTCATGCGCCAGTTCATCGGTCACGGCACGGAGGGCACCGTCCGCGATCTGCTCCTGTCAATCTCATCTCCGCGGGTACGGGAGTCAGCGGCCGCTGTCGATGCTGCCGAACTCGCCCTGATGGAGCGCGATGATGAGCGCAGCCAGATGCGGTACGCGCAGGCGCTCGCGGACTATGCCGATGCCGGGGGCTACGACGCTGAGGTGCTCTGGGACGTGTGCTGCACCCAGGCGCTCGGCCTGTCCTTCGACGAGTGCCGTTGGCGATCCCTTGGCACGCTCTCCGGCGGCGAGCAGAAGCGCCTTGCTCTGGAGGCCTTGCTGCGCGGCACCGATGAGGTGCTCCTGCTCGATGAACCGGACAACTACCTCGACGTTCCGGGCAAGCGCTGGCTCGAGGAACGACTGCGCGAGTCATCCAAGACGGTGCTCTTCGTGAGCCACGATCGGGAACTGCTGCATGCGAGTGCGACGCACGTCGTGACCGTCGAGCTCGGTGCGGCCGGCAACTCGGCGTGGGTGCACGGCGGTGGCTTTGCGACGTACCACGAAGCGCGACGTGATCGCTTCTCGCGACTCGAGGAACTGCGCCGTCGATGGGACGAGGAGCACGCCAAGCTCAAAGCCCTCGTGCTGATGCTCAAGACGAAGGCGGCCTACAACGACGGACTCGCTTCGCGCTATCAGGCGGCGCAGACTCGACTGCGCAAGTTCGAGGAGGCCGGTCCCCCGCAGGCGATCCCGCGCGAGCAGTCGGTGCAGATGCGACTGCGCGGTGGCCGTACTGCCAAGCGCGCTGTGGTGTGCGAGCAGTTGGCACTCACCGGGCTCACCGAGCCCTTCGATCTTGAGGTGTGGTTCGGCGAGCGGGTCGCCGTCCTCGGCCGCAATGGTGCTGGCAAGTCCCACCTCCTGCGCGTGCTCGCAGCTGGCGGCACCGACCCGGAGCCGGGGAATCGACCCGTGGGTGAGCTCACCATTCCACCGGTCGCCCACACCGGCCTCGCCCGACTCGGGTCGCGTGTGCGCCCGGGATGGTTCGCACAGACCCACATCCGACCCGACCTGTCTGGGCGGACCCTGCTCGACATCCTGTGGCGGGGGGATGACCATCGCGAGGGACTCGGACGGGAACTCGCCGCCCGTGCCCTCGACCGCTACGAGCTCGCTCACGCGGGGGAGCAGGATTTCGACACCCTGTCGGGCGGGCAGCAGGCTCGCCTGCAGATCCTCCTGCTCGAACTCTCCGGCGCGACCCTGCTGCTGCTCGATGAGCCCACGGACAACCTCGACCTCGAGTCAGCCGAGGCCCTCGAGGCCGGCCTGGCGGCGTTCGAGGGCACGGTCCTGGCCGTCACCCACGATCGCTGGTTCGCGCGCGGATTCGATCGGTTCGTCCTCGTCGGCGGGGACGGCGTGGTCCGCGAGACGGACGGGCCCGTGTGGGATGCGTGACGGGGGCCGATGTTCCCCATCGCCCCGCCCCCCCCAACCGCGGACAGAACCCGCCCGTCATGTCCCGGATATGTCCGCGAGAGGCGGGACGGCAGGAAACTGTCCGCGGGGGCGGGCGGGGGGCGGGCGGAGCCCGCTTTGACCCTCCCACCCGAACGTGGGTACCCTAGGGGGCCGTCGTGTCTGGGGTGCCCAGACGCCAGTCCCAATCGAAGTGAAGGTTCACCGTGCGCACGTACACCCCGAAGCCCGGCGAGGTCACCCGCCATTGGCACGTCATCGATGCCACCGACGTGGTCCTCGGCCGTCTGGCCACCCACGTGGCCGTCCTGCTCCGGGGCAAGCACAAGCCGACCTTCGCGCCGCATGTGGACACGGGTGACTTCGTCGTCATCATCAACGCGGAGAAGGTGGCCCTCACCGGCCAGAAGCGGGACCAGAAGATGGACTACCGGCACTCGGGCTACCCCGGTGGCCTGCGGGCGACGTCCTACGCGGACCTCCTCGGCTCTGACCCCCGACGCGCCATCGAGAAGGCCGTCAAGGGGATGCTCCCCCACAACAAGCTTGGTCGGCAGCAGCTCAAGAAGCTGAAGGTGTACGCCGGTCCGCAGCACCCGCACTCGGCGCAGAAGCCGCAGGGCTACCAGATCAGCCAGGTCGCGCAGTAGTCGCGACGGTGAGACTTCAAGGACAAGGACGTAGCAGTGGCTGAAGATACCGATCTCATCGACATCGAGGATGACGATGAGGAGTCCATGGACTCCTACACGAGCGAGACCCCCTCGGCTCGTCCGGCCGTTCCGGCGCGCCCGGCGACCATCGCTCCGGGGGCTGCTACCGGCCGCCGCAAGGAGGCGATCGCCCGCGTGCGACTCGTCCCCGGCACCGGTCGCTGGGTGATCAACGGTCGTCCGCTCGAGACCTACTTCCCGAACAAGGTGCACCAGCAGCTCGTCAACGAGCCGTTCGTGACCCTCGGCCAGGAGGGTCGCTTCGACGTCATCGCGCGCATCCACGGCGGCGGTGTGTCCGGCCAGGCTGGCGCGCTGCGGCTGGGCATCGCCCGCTGCCTCAATGAGATCGATACCGAGGGCAACCGTCCGCCGCTGAAGAAGGCCGGCTTCCTCACCCGTGACGCACGGGTCAAGGAGCGCAAGAAGTACGGCCTCAAGAAGGCGCGCAAGGCTCCTCAGTACAGCAAGCGCTAGCCATGGCGCGGCTGTTCGGCACCGATGGTGTCCGCGGCCTCGCCAACGGTGCGCTCACCGCTGAACTCTCGCTTGACTTGGCGGTTGCCGCTGCGCATGTCGTGGCCGGCACCGGTTCGTCGCGTGCCAAGGCCGTCGTCGGTCGTGATCCGCGAGCCTCGGGCGAGTTCCTCGAGGCCGCGGTCGTCGCAGGTCTGGCCAGTGCCGGGGTCGATGTCATCCGCGTGGGTGTCCTGCCGACACCGGCGGTTGCGCTGCTCACCGCCCGGCTCGGTGCGGACCTCGGGGTCATGCTCTCCGCCTCGCCCAATGCGATGCCGGATAACGGCATCAAGTTCTTCGATTCCACGGGCGGCAAGCTCGACGATGCAGTCGAGGACCAGATCGAGGCGCAGCTGCGAGCACCGTGGCAGCGTCCGACGGGTTCGGCTGTGGGACGCGTGCGTGACGACAGCACAGCCGTGCGGGACTACGAGTCGCACATCCTGTCCACCCTGCCGCACTCGCTCAGCGGTTTGCGCGTCGTCGTCGACTGTGCCAACGGTGCGGCGTCGACGGTGGCCCCGGAGGTCCTGCGGCGAGCCGGGGCCGAGGTCATCGCCATCCACGCCACTCCGGATGGGCTCAACATCAATGAGGGCTGCGGGAGCACGCACCTCGATGACCTGCGCGCCGCCGTGGTGGAGCATCGCGCTGATGCCGGGATCGCGCACGATGGTGATGCCGACCGATGCCTGGCGATCGATGCGACCGGGCAGACCATCGATGGCGATCAGATCATGGCAATCCTGGCCCTCGCGAAGCGTGACAGCGGGACGCTGGCTCAGGACAGTGTCGTCGCCACCGTGATGTCGAATCTGGGTTTTCGCCTGGCCATGCAGCAGGCGAATATCCACGTCGTGGAGACCGCGGTTGGTGACCGCTATGTGCTGGAGGCGATGAAGGCTGGCGGTTTCACCCTCGGCGGTGAGCAGAGCGGTCACGTCGTCATGCTGGAGCACGCGACCACCGGTGACGGCATCCTCACAGCTGTGCACCTCCTGGCCCGCATGGCATCGAGCGGAGCCACTCTCGGCGAGCTCGCCGCGGTCATGCAGCGCCTTCCGCAGGTGCTCGTCAATGTCGACGGTGTGGACCGGTCGCGCCTGCACGAGGCCGAAGCGGTTGCCCGCGCGGTGGCGCAGATCGAGGCAGAGTTGAGCGGATCGGGTCGGGTCCTGCTGCGACCCTCCGGCACCGAACCGCTTGTGCGCGTCATGGTGGAGGCGCCAACTCATGAGGCGGCGCACGACTGCGCCCACCGCATCGCTGCTGTCGTGCGCGTGGAGCTCGGCACCTGAACGACCGCTCAGGCTCGGTTCATCCGCGCACGCTCACGCCGGCGTGACAGCCGGTTCCACACCGACTGCTGCAGGGCCAGAGTCGCCCAGCCCGCCAACGCCATTCCGGTGATGTTGATGAGCAGTTGCATCCCGCTGCCGATGATCTCGGGGGTCTCGACGAAGGCCAGGGCGAGCGCGAGATTGCCCGCCGCCGGGATGGTCGTGACGGAGATGAAGACACCGACCAGGCCGCTGGAGCGGGCGGAGGTCATCGCGAGCACTCCGGCGGCCCCGGCCAGAACGGCCACGACAACCGACCACGGATCCGGGTGGTAGATGAACTCCGTCCCGGGACGGGGCCCGATGATCTGCTCGGCGGTGACCCAGCCGGCAGCGCGGGCGAGGAGCGCGAGCAGCGTGGTGATCGCGATGGCTGCACCGA
>CAZLHZ010000082.1:0-2885 GCA_964559285.1 uncultured Actinomycetes bacterium
GGTCAAGGGCGGCCAGGTGTCGTATTCCGAGGGCCAGTGGCACACCAGCTATGGCGGGGTGAGCCGCCGCATCCATCCGATCGATCAGGCGCGCCGCGCCAAGCATGCCGTGCGTCGATTCCTTGATCGCCAGCGGGAGTGGCCCTACGGCTACCTGCGCACCGAGTGGATGGTGGCGTTCCCCTACACAGCGATCGACGGAGATCTCGGACCGGAGGGCCGCCGCGATCTCATTCTCGGGCGAGACGACCTGGACTCGGTCATGGACCGCATTGTTGCTGTCATGTCGCTGCCGGTGAGTGACCCACCCGTGCCCCAGGAGCCCTGGGTTGATCGGGCCATCGCACTGCTGCGGGCTGGTGACCCGCCACCGAGCGCCGAAGATTCGGCAGCAGTTGAGCGCGCCACTGCGGATGATTCCGGGCATCGGGACCGTCGCCGCTGGTGGATTTTGGGCGTAGCGGCCGCGATCGTTCTCGCCGCCGGCGTGACCGGCGGAGTTGTCTGGGGGCGGGCGACTCCCCCCGGCACCGGCGAGACCGTCCCCGTGGTGAAGTCGACACCGAACGGTAAGCCCTGCCATCCGGCGTACTCCCCCTGCGTGGATCCTGTGAACGCGGTGAACTGCCCGGACATCGGCCGACAGGTGAGGGTTCTGGACCCAGCCGTCGATCCACTCGACCTCGACCGCGATGGCGACGGGATCGGTTGCGAGAGCTATCCGGCCTGAGCGAGCGCGCGAGGGTCATGACTCACGGCCTCGTTCATTCGTCGCCTGAGAGTGCGTCGAGGGTCAGCACATCGACAAGATCCTGGGGCCGCCCAGCCGCACGCTTATTCGCCTTGAGCGCCTCCAGCCCGATGAAGGGGACGATGAACCCGTCCACGTCCACCTCGATTCGTTCGGTCCAACAATTGAGTGAACTCAACACCGAATTCTTCGAGGGAGCGGACAACTGCAGCAGCATTTGCTGATTCTGGCCACACCCACAGATCGAGGTCCTTGGTGAGCCGGGGAACTCCGTGGGCAGCCAGTGCCCAACCGCCGACGACGAGATACCGGACGTCATTCCGGGCGAAGCACTCGAGCAATTCGTGGAAGTCCCGGTTCAGTTTCATCGGTCCACCCCTCGAACTCACGGCGGAGGTCGCTCAAGGCCTCAAAGCGTTCCGCCACCGAGCGGCTCTGCCAATAGGCAACATCGGCGTCCGGCTCAAACATCGACGTGCGGGTCACGACCCTCGCGATCCTGTACACGGCAGCAGGGTAGTCGACGGTGCAGCCATTCCGGCCGCATCGGTGGCGTGGGGGTGGTTTCGCGGGCTAGCCTTTCCCGACACATGTCAACCGTCGGCCGGGGCCGACGGCTGCAGCCAAGGGAGTCCGCCGTGGCCCGTCGTCAGCCCATTCTCGGAGCATTCGTCGCTGCTGCCTGCCTCGCGGTGACCGCAGGCATCCCGCACCTCCCCGCAGCACAGGCCGATGCCGCCGCGTGGAGCACGGCAGCGCTTCTGAGCAATTCACAGGGCGCTGCACCACGCGCCATCGTGTCAGCGGATGGCGCTTCGGTCATGGGCATCTGGGCCGGGAGCGTCGTCGTCAACAAGGGCACACCGGCGGAGTCGATCGTCACCGGGGTCGTGTCCTCACGACGAAGCGCGGCCGGGCCTTGGTCGACCCAAGCCAGCGTTGCGGCGGGAGGCGGCAGTTCCTTCATTCGCGACGTTGCTGTCTCGGAGGACGGCACTCGCGCCGTCGTCGCCCTGCGACCGTGGGTGGGGAACACCGTGTGGGCTGCATCGACGACCAACTCCGGTCAAACCTGGTCCACGCCCACTCGCGTCGACATCCCAGAGTCAGGGCAGGTCGTGCGAGGTTCGCTGGCCTCGGCAGTCGAGGTTGCCATGTCGGACGACGGTTCCCGAGCGGTCATGACGTGGGCCTACGACAACGGAGAGGACGGCACTCTCATCGTTGCCGTCACCAGTTCGGACGGCGGTGTCACGTGGACCAAGGAGCAGGAGGTTCGTACGGATTCCGGCGGTACCGCCTGCGTTCCAACGGCGGACATCTCCTCGACAGGCGAGGTGGTCCTCGGCTGGCTGGAGGTCGAGGCCGGCCAGGGAGTCGGCTTGGCCAGGGTTCGGTCGGCGGCTGGGGTCTGGTCCACTCCCGCACGATTTGTCGATCCCCCAGCCAGCGGCAGTCTCACCACGCTTCCGCTGATGAAGCTCAGCGCCGACGAGGACCAGGTCGTCGCGGTCTACCGAATCGTGGGCACCGGCACCGATGTGTGGGTGCGAGTCGGCACGGTCGCCTCCTCAGGGGTGACCTGGAATGCACCCACCTCGCCGACCACGGGTGTGGCGGATCTGAGTTTCACTGAACCCGAACTCGACATTGATGACACCGCAGCCTTTCGTGCCTACACCCCCATCGTCTCGGCCAATGCCCAGCGCATCGTGCTCCCCGTCTGGGTGAGGCCGCACGGTGTCGGTTCTGCCTCCCGGGTCGGCGCGATCATCAGCACGAATGCCGGCGTGAGCTGGGGGTCACCCGTGTGGCTGAGCAGTGGCCGGTCGGATGTCTCGGAGGACAGCGTCAAGGCGTCGGGATCGGCGACGGCCATGACCGCCGTCATCTCGTATGTCCCTGAGGTTTACGACCCGATCACATGTGAGGAGCCGTCGGATGAGTGCGTGCCGACGACCGAGCCGGCTAACGGCGCCGATGAGGCTGAAGAGGGCACCTGGGTCTCGCGCACCACTGATGGCGGCGCGACGTGGACGCCCCAGCGGCTTGACCCGGTCATGAGATTGAGCATCCTCACCTCGACCGCCTCGGACGGCTCTGTCTCGGCCGCCTCGTGGGAGGGCAATGACGG
>CAZLHZ010000082.1:2895-7993 GCA_964559285.1 uncultured Actinomycetes bacterium
ACGGCACCATCCTCTGGTCATCAATCGGTACGCCAGCGGCACCGGCAACCTCTGCACCATCTGCCCCACGCGCCGTCACGGTGACACGCGGCGACCGCTCACTCGTCGTGAGTTGGACGGCGCCCCGCTCACCCGGATCCTCAGCCGTGACGAGCTATCGAGCGACCACAGCCTCGGGCAAGAGCTGCACCGCGACCGCCCCGACGCTCACGTGCACCATCAGCGGGCTCACCGCCGGCACGTCCTACACCGTCTCCGTCGTGGCGCGCAATGCCACGCACAACGGCTGGGGAGCGGCAGGCACCGCTGCGGCACTCACCGCTGCAACCGTTCCGAGCGCCGTCGCGTCGGTCTCGATCACCAAGGTGGCCAAGGGCTCGGTCAAGATCGCGTGGCCAGCACCGACGCAGAATGGCGGGGCCTCCGTGACGGGATACGAGATCCGCTATCGGCGGGCCAGCGGCGGAAGCACCACGACGATCAGGTCGCTCCCCGTGACTCCACGCACCATGACGATCAGCGACCTCGCAGTCGGTCGCAACTACATCTTCACTGTGTACGCCGTGAACGAGATCGGCACTGGCGCGGGCAAGGCATCCGTGAGCCACAAGGTGTCGTGACGGCAGGGCGATCACGGCGTTCGACGATTGGCTACGGGGTAGTGATCACGACGAGTTCACCGGCGGTGACGATGTAGGCGTGAGTGTCATCAGCGGCAAACGCCTCAACGGAGGCAACCGAACCGACCGTCGTCCACGTCGACCCATCACCTGAACGATGGACGGAACCATCCATATCCATGCGCCACACGACATCCGCGTCCGGAGATGTGGCCACGAGGATTCCATCGATCCCCAGCGAAGTCGTGTCAGGGTCTCCCGGACGCCATGACTGCAGTCCCAGACGCGTCGTGGCAATCCACACCTCATCACCGAACCAGGCCAGAGACGTGATCGAGACCTCGGGACCATCTGTCCACGTCAGGCCGGCATCCGTTGACGCTCGGAGGATGCCCGGAGTCCCCCAGCCGACAATCTCGTCGCCGCGGCTCGCGAGGGCATGGAAGTCGACCTCACCCTCCAGACTCCTCGTCTCCCACGTCTCGCCCTGATCACCGCTCACGATGAGCCCCAGAGGGTCAACCGCGCCAAGTCCCGGTCCCGGGTGGCCGCTGGCGAAGAGCCGCCCGGAGCCATCTCCACTCAGCCCCATGAAATCGGCCTCGGCAGCGCCGACGAGCTGCGAGGCACCGGTGGTGGTGCTCACCCGGAAAACGCCATGGTGAGTGCCGATGAGCAGGTCGGAGCCTGCGACAACGGCACCGTGCACGTGCGAGAGAGGCGGATTGATGGGGAGCGACGTCACGCCGGTGGGGACGGGTGAGGCACTGGACTGCGCCGGTGAGGAGGCCGATGTGGGTGACGAGGAGCCAGATGCACAGGCTGATACCAGGAAGGCGACGACGACCCCTGCGAGGCATAGGGGGGAGATCCGGACGGAAGCTGACATATCAGCAGGATGACATGTCCATCGGGGGATGCACGCCGGCGGCGGACGCGACACACGAGGGTCGGCGCAACGGCACGACGCTCGGCGCTGAAGGACCGAAGGACCGAACGACCGAACTCACGCTCGTGTCGCTCACCTTCGGGCCGGGGCCGCAGGGTGGTCCCGCACCGACTCCCCAGGGTCATCTCGTAGGACCACAGCCTCGTCGCTACAGACAGATCCAGGGGCTTGGGCCGATCCTGAAGCAGAACTTCCACGGGTTGAAGGAGGCACTCGCTCCGACGCCACCCCAGTCAGTGACACCGTAGGAGCACCAGCTCTTGAACACCCAGTACCACGGCCCGCACGGGTACTCCAGTGCCGACTCCTGACTGTAGATGTTCGCCTCGCCACTGGCACTGCCGGAGATCCCGTCCTGGTTGACTGACAGGCTGATGTTCCAGGAGTCGTTTCCGGTCCACCAGTTGACACCGATGACGTCATCGGTGGATGTCGACTGACCAGTTCGGCCATCAGAGACGGTGAATCCGAGATTACCGCCGTCATCGATGTCGAACGGAGGCGATGCCGAACTGCAGTCGACCAGTGGCACCTCTGTCCGCGAGGCCTACGGCAGTGTGCCTTTGCTAGGAGCAGAAACGGTTTCGAATGCCAATTCCCGTAGCGAGTGCGAAGCAATCCGCATGTTGGGATGCGAGCCCAGTTCCCTGCGGCACGTGACGAGATCGAAGGCCGACCAGGCTCGCAACCCGTCGACACCCGTAGACGTGTTGAGGAGCTTAGCGACCGACACGGACGCGAACGTCGCCTACGCGGCCTTCACAGGGGCCGGATCGGAGGCCCTGGAGGCATTGGCGCCGAATCCGTTCGATGCCGTGACGACGACGCGCACCTGTCGACCAACGGCCTGCGAGGGAAGTGTCCACGACGCCGCCGTCGCCCCATCGACGAAGGCCCACGATCCCCCGGCTTTCTTCCACTGCCAGCGATAGGTGAGCGCCGGGTTCGGGGCGCCTGTCACTCCGGTGGCCTTCGCCTGGATTGTCTTGCCTGCAACGACGGTGCCGGTCACCGCCACGGCGCCGATCGCCGCCTTCGCCCTGATGTCGACGATCGACACCGAGTTGGAGTTGCTGTTGGCGACGTAGGCCTTCGACCCGTCGGGCGAGATCGACACCCCCTGGGGATGGGACGGAGGCGTACCCACCGCGATGGTCTCCTTCAGTGCGCCCGTGGCCGTGGAGTGTATCTGCAATGCGGATGCGTAGATCCTTGTGACCAGAAGCCGGGAGCCGTCCGTCGTGACCGCCAGCCCGCCGGGGGAATCGCCCACCGAAATGTTGCGGACGACGGCGTTGCTCACGGTGCTGATCACGGACACCGAGCCGCTGAGGTAGTTGAGCACGTAGAGCCACTTGCCGTCGCGCGACATGGCCACGTCGCGGGGCCCGGAGTCGACGCCGATGGACGCGGTCTCCGAGCCGGTCGCCGCGTTGACCACCGACACAAGGCCCTGCACCTCGCAGGTCACGTAGAGGCGGGCACCGTCCACGGACTCCGCAATGCCGTAGGGCTGGGCGCAGGTGGCCCATGTCGCGACAACCTGCTTAGTGGACGTGTCCAGGACCGAGATGATCCCGGAGTTCCAGTTGGTGGCGTAGGCACGTGCCCTCGTCCGCGACGCGACGACGCGATAGGGCAACTGCCCGACGTACGCCGTGCCGGCGACCTTCAAGGTCGAGGGGTCGACCGACACGACCGTGCCCAGCACGTAGTCAGTGACGTAGATGCTCCCGTCGGCCGCGACCGCGACGCCACGGAGTCCGCCGCCGATCGCTACCTTCGTGATGATCGCCTTCGTCGCTGGGTTGATGACCACGAGTGAATCGCCGTACGACGGCGTGACGTAGAGCCTCCTGCCGTCCGGGGACGTCGCCGTGCCGACGGGGACCCCTTCGACCGGGATGGTCGCGGTGACCTCTGTCGCCGCGACCGGGGAGGGCCCGGTAGGCAGCGATAGCGCGATGGCGGCGGCCAGGCACGCCACGAGCGAGACGCGCCGGCACGCTGCGCGCGTGGAAGCCGTGTCCTGTCTCATTGGTGCCCCCGATCTCCCGTGCGGCCCCACGAACGCGGCAAAGGTAGCAAGGCTGGGGCAGGTTGGGGAGCCCGTCACACGAACGGAGGCGCGAGATCCGCGGCGACCTGTGGGGCACGGGCCCCGGAACGCGCCCGTGCTGCGATTGGAGGTGGCAGGGCTCATCGTCGAGGCCGGACTGGGAGGCGACCGCACACGACCTGCCGCACTTCTACGCGTCGCTGCTGCTGTCCCAGGGCGTGGACATCGTCCGGGTCTCGACGTACCTCGGGCACTCCACGGTCACTCAGACGTTGGACACCTACGCCCATGTCGTCCGGCGGGACCACGACGAGGTGCGAGCCCTGCTGGGCCGGTCCATGCCAGCGTCGCGCTCACGGGGCCAGCCTCCCGGGAACCGGGGTCCTGGGGGGCCGAGAGCGAAATCCCTCTCGGGACCTGCACTTTCGGCTGTGTCCACCAGTCGGGCTGACAGGATTTGAACCTGCGACCCCTTGACCCCCAGTCAAGTGCGCTACCAAGCTGCGCTACAGCCCGCTGCCCGGCGTACCGAGCGACTGAACCCTACCCCACGGCCTCGGTGGGCCTCATCGGCGTGGGCGCTTCTCCCGGATCCGCAGATTGATCCGGATCGGGGATCCGACGAACCCGAACTCCTCGCGCAGCCGTCGCTCCACGAACCGCCGGTAGCCCGCCTCGAGGAAGCCCGTCGTGAAGAGGACGAACGTCGGAGGCCGGACCGCGGCCTGCGTGCCGAAGAGGATGCGCGGCTGCCGGCCACCCCGGACCGGGTGGGGATAGGCGGCCACGAGCTCGGCCAGGAACCCGTTGAGCCGGCTGGTCGGGATCCGGGTGTCCCAGCCGTTGAGGGCCGCATCCAGCGCGCCGACGAGCCGGTTGACATGCCACCCGGTGCGAGCCGCGACATTGATCCGGGGCGCCCAGGCCACCTGGCCCAGATCCTGCTCGAGCTCGCGCTCGAGGTAGCGCTGGCGCTCCTCATCCACGAGATCCCACTTGTTGATTGCCAGCACGAGAGCCCGACCTGACTCCGTCACCATGGACAGGATGCGCGTGTCCTGCTCGCTCATCGGCTGCGACCCATCGACAAGGACGACCGCTACCTCCGCCTTGTCGAGCGCGGACTTGGTGCGCAGGCTCGCATAGAACTCATGGCCGCTCGCCTCGTTCACCCGTCGCCGAATGCCGGCCGTGTCCACGAACCACCAGTCACGCCCATCGAGCTCGACGAGCTCATCCACCGGATCGACCGTGGTGCCAGCCATCGCGTCGACGACGACGCGCGCCTCACCCGCGAGCTGATTGAGCAGCGACGACTTGCCGACATTCGGCTTGCCCAGCAGTGCCACGCGACGCGGGCCACCAATGCGCGCCGCACCACTTCCCACCTCCGGCATCGCCGCCACGATGGCATCGAGAAGCTCGCCACTTCCTCGACCATGCAGAGCTGATACACCGTAGGGCTCACCC
>CAZLHZ010000083.1:0-3827 GCA_964559285.1 uncultured Actinomycetes bacterium
GGCCGATGTGCGGCAGGGAAAGCGCTTCGAGCTCACCCTCGACGGCCCCATCGATGACGCGCGGCTCGCCGAACTCCATCGTCTCGCGGCCGAACTCCTGAGCAATCCCGTCATTGAGGACTACGCGCTGCGGATTGAGCCGTGACCGCGCGCATCGGGGTCGTCACCTTTCCGGGGTCCCTTGATGATCGCGATGCCGCCCGCGCCGTGCGTCTCGCTGGCGCAGATGCTGTGGCCCTGTGGCACGCCGATGCCGACCTGCATGGTGTGGATGCGGTGATCCTGCCCGGTGGATTCTCCTACGGCGACTACCTGCGATGCGGTGCCATCTCCCGATTCGCCCCGGTCATGACGACGATCATCGATCGTGCTCGCACCGGCATGCCCGTCCTCGGCATCTGCAATGGATTCCAGATCCTGTGCGAGGCCCGCCTGCTGCCGGGCGCCCTCACCCGCAACGACCACCTGCACTTCATCTGCCGCGACCAGCGACTGCGCATCGAGTCGACAGCCACCGCATGGACGAGCGGTTTCACGCCCGGCCAGGAGATCACCATCCCCCTGAAGAACGGCGAGGGTGGGTACGTCGCAGACGAGGCGACCCTCGACATGCTCGAGGGTGACGGCCGCGTCGTGGCCCGCTATCTCGACCTCAACCCGAATGGCAGCCGTCGGGACATCGCGGGGATCAGCAATGAGCGCGGCAACGTCGTTGGGATCATGCCGCACCCGGAGCATGCGGTCGAAGCACTCACCGGTCCGACGACGGACGGCCTCGCCTTCTTCACCTCGGCCGTGACCACCCTGCTCGCGGGGGCGGCCCGATGAGCATGGACACGGTTGAGATCGCGAGCTCCACCCCGGATCGACCGCAGCCCTTCGCCGAGCTGGGCCTGAAGCCGGATGAGTACGACCGCATCCGCACCATCCTCGGCCGCCGTCCCACCTCCGCTGAACTCGCGATGTACAGCGTCATGTGGAGTGAGCACTGCTCCTACAAGTCCTCCAAGGTGCACCTGCGCCAGTTCGGTGAGAAGAAGCCCGAGGGCGGCTGGCCCGGACTTCTCGTCGGCATCGGTGAGAACGCCGGTGTTGTCGACATCGGTGATGGCTGGGCGGTGACCTTCAAGATCGAGAGCCACAATCACCCCTCCTTCGTCGAGCCCTATCAGGGAGCCGCGACCGGGATCGGCGGCATCGTGCGCGACATCCTGTCGATGGGCGCTCGGCCGCTGGCCGTCATGGACCCGCTGCGCTTCGGCCCGGCCGACGCCCCGGACACCAGGCGCGTCCTGCCCGGAGTGGTCGCGGGCATCGGGGGTTACGGCAACTGCCTGGGTCTGCCGAACATCGGCGGCGAGGTCGTCTTTGATTCGTCGTACGCCGGAAATCCGCTCGTCAACGCCCTGTGCATCGGCGCCATGCGCCACGAGGACATCCACCTCGCCAGTGCCAGCGGTGCCGGCAACCTCGTCATTCTCTACGGCGCGCGCACCGGCGGGGATGGCATCGGCGGTGTGTCCGTGCTCGCGAGCGAGACGTTCACTGAAGGCGGACCGGCGAAGCGACCGAGTGTGCAGGTCGGTGACCCCTTCATGGAGAAGCTGCTCATCGAGTGCACCCTCGAGCTGCTGCGCGCCGGGCTCGTTGAGGGCATTCAGGACCTCGGCGGTGCCGGCATCTCGTGCGCCACCAGTGAGCTCGCCTCCAATGGTGACGGCGGCATGCATGTGTGGCTCGATCGAGTCCTGCTGCGCGATGCGACCCTCTCGCCCGAGGAGATCCTCATGAGCGAGTCGCAGGAGCGGATGTGCGCGGTGATCACCCCTGCCGCACTCGAGGACTTCATGGCGATCTGCCGGCGCTGGGAGATCGAGGCTGTCGTCATCGGTGAGGTGACGACCTCCGGCCGCCTCACGATCGACTGGCATGGTGAACGCATTGTCGATGTGCCTCCGCGCACGGTCGCGCACGAAGGCCCCGTCTATGAGCGGCCGCTGCACCGACCGGAGGACCTCGATCGACTGCGCGTCGACTCACCCGATCGACTGGCCCGTCCCACGACCGCCGACGACTTGACCGACACGCTGCTGCTTCTCATTGCGGCGCCCAATCTCGCATCGAAGTCGTGGGTGACGAGCCAGTACGACCGCTACGTCCTCGGCAACACTGTGCTCGCCCAGCCTGAGGACGCCGGGATGATCCGCGTTGACGAGCAGACCGGACGCGGAGTGGCAGCGGCAACGGACTGCAATGGCCGCATCGCGCGACTCGACCCCTATGTCGGTGCACAGTTCGCGCTCGCCGAGGCCTATCGCAATGTCGCGGTGAGCGGCGCCCGCCCGATCGCCGTCACCAACTGCCTCAACTTCGGCTCCCCCGAGGACCCCGAGGTCATGTGGCAGTTCCAGCAGGCCGTCACCGGTCTCGCCGATGGCTGCCTCGCCCTCGGCATCCCGGTCACCGGTGGCAACGTCAGCTTCTACAACTCCACGGGTGAGGTGGCGATCCTGCCCACGCCGATGGTGGGCGTGCTGGGCGTCATCGACGATGTCTCGCGGCGTACGCCGATCTCGTGGGGTCGCGAGCCCGTGACTCTCGTCCTGCTGGGGGAGACGCGGGAGGACCTCGCGGGCAGCGAGTGGGCGCATGAGGTCCACGGCCACCTCGGGGGTGTGCCCGCAGCGCCGGACCTCGCCGGTGAGCGAGCGCTCGCCGAGGTGCTTGTCACCGCGTCACAGCGCGGCCTGCTCGTCGCGGCCCACGATGTCTCCGACGGTGGGCTGGCCATCACGCTCGCCGAGATGGCGCTGCGCGCGGGCACGGGTGCTGACATCGACCTGCCGATCGGCCTCGACCCCTTCATCGCGATGTTCGCTGAGTCGCCCGGTCGCGCCGTTGTTGCCGTGCGCGACCAGGACCTCACGGCCTTCCTCGACGTGTGCGACACGGTGCCGGCGACGGTCATCGGCACGGCGGCATTCGGCGACACGCTGCGCATCGGACCGGTCACCGTTGCCCTGGCGGATCTGCGCGAAGCCCATGAGTCGACGTTCCCCCGACTCTTCGGATAGCCATGTCCGAGCGTGAGGACGTACGCCGAACCCTCGCCCACCTCGCCCGCCTCGCCCCCGGGCGCAGTGTGGAGGTGCGGGTGCCACCGCACGGTGCCGTCCAGGTGATCGCCGGGCCGGTCCATCGTCGAGGGACTCCCTCGGCGGTCATCGAGATGGATCCGGCGACCTGGCTCGACTTGGCCGCAGGACGCCTCACCTGGGCGGAGGCGGTGTCGGCGAGACGGGTTCAGGCCAGTGGCGAAAGGTCGGACCTTTCACCCTGGCTTCCGCTGCCAGAGGATTCCTGACGCAGGATCTCCTGCGCGAGGTCGAATCAGCCAACAATGAGGACACGAAGCCGCGCATCCACCGCGGAATGGCTTGCGGCGGTGCCCTGATCCGGTTGGATGATCGGCCTAGCGAGGGTGAGGAAGACAACATGGTGGATCCCGTGGTCCCGGCGATCCGGCTGCGCGGCCTGCGCAAGTCGTTCGGCTCGGTCGTCGCCGTCGACGGTGTGGATCTTGATGTGCTCGACGGGGAGTTCCTCACCCTGCTCGGCCCGAGCGGCTCCGGCAAGACGACCGTCCTGCGGATGATCGCCGGCTTCGAGCCCCCGACGGCCGGCACGATCGAGCTTGACGGAGTCGATGTCACCGAGCGTCCGCCGTACGCCCGCGATGTCAACACGGTCTTCCAGGACTACGCGCTCTTCCCCCACCTCACAGTGCAGGGGAACGTGGAATACGGCCTGCGCGTGAAGAAGGTCGA
>CAZLHZ010000083.1:3857-7953 GCA_964559285.1 uncultured Actinomycetes bacterium
TTTCGGTGACCGCAAGCCATCCCAGCTCTCCGGCGGTCAACGGCAGCGCGTCGCCCTCGCGCGCGCCCTCGTCAACGAACCACGCGTCCTGCTGCTCGATGAGCCCCTCGGTGCACTGGATCTCAAGCTGCGCGAGCAGATGCAGGTCGAGCTCAAGGAGATCCAGCGGCGTGTCGGCATCACCTTCGTGTTCGTGACCCACGATCAGGAGGAGGCCCTCACGATGTCGGATCGCGTGGCGGTCTTCGAGTCTGGGCGGATCGCTCAGATCTCCACCCCGGCCGAGGTCTATGAGCGACCGGTCAACGAGTTCGTCGCAGGGTTCGTCGGCACCTCCAACCTCCTGCGCGGAGACGCGGCGCGCACAATCCTGGGTCGCGACGGCACCTATCTCGTTCGCCCCGAGAAGATTGCGGTGCGGGGTGTCGATGAGCCGGTGAATGACGGTGAGGACAGCGCCCTCGGCACGATCGCCGAGGTCGTCTACGTGGGGATGGCGAGTCGCTTCATCGTCGACCTTGATGCTGGCGGGCGTCTCGTCGCGCTCCAGCAGAACCTTCAGACAACCTCGTCCGACGTGCAGAGCATGCGCGGTGGGCGGGTTCGGCTCGTGTGGCGCAAGGAGCACGAGTTTCCCCTGCAGTGACAGCAAGCGCACGACCCGCGCGGCAACCGCTCGCGGGACGAACATGAACACAAGGAGGATGCGGATGCGCACTCAGCGTCTGCTCACGACCCTCGCCGTGGCCTCGGCCGCCGCGCTGGTCCTCGCCGCCTGCGGCGGAGGTGGCGGCTCTGCCGCCAGCACCTCGGCCTACCCCGGCCCCGTCGGGCCAGGTGAAGGTCAGGTCAATGTCCTGGCGTGGCCGGGCTACGTCGAGAACGGGTCGACCGATCCGGCTGTCGACTGGGTCACCCAGTGGGAGAAGGACACCAACTGCAAGGTCAACCTCAAGACGTTCGGCACCTCCGACGAGGCCGTCAAGCTCATGCAGGGCGGCGGCTGGGATGTCGTCTCAGCCTCAGGTGACGCCACGCTTCGTCTCATCGCAGGTGGCAACGTGCAGCCGGTGAATACGTCACTCGTGCCGAACTACGCCGATGTCTTCGCGGACCTCAAGGACAAGTCCTGGAACACGGTGGATGGCGTCAACTACGGCGTGCCGCACGGCCGCGGTGCCAACCTGCTGATGTACCGCACCGACCTCGTCAAGCCGGCACCGACGTCGTGGGACGTGACCTTCTACGCCCCCTCGCCCTACACCGGCAAGGTGACGGGCTACGACTCCCCGATCTTCATCGCCGATGCCGCGGTCTACCTCAAGGCCACCAAGCCGGAGTTGGGCATCAAGGATCCCTACGCTCTCGACAAGACCCAGTTTGATGCGGCGATCGAGCTGCTCAAGCAGCAGAAGACGATCGTGGGCGAGTACTGGTCTGACTACCTGAAGGAGATCCAGAGCTTCAAGTCGGGCACCTCGGTGGTGGGCACCACGTGGCAGGTCATCGTCAATCTCGCCCAGAGCGAGGGCGTTCCGGTTGAGGCCATCAAGCCCAAGGAGGGCGCGACCGGCTGGTCGGACCTGGATGATCGCCAAGGACACGAAGAACATCAACTGCGCCTACAAGTGGCTCGACCACATCATCTCCCCGGAGACGAACGCCGCGGTAGCGGAGTGGTTCGGTGAGGCGCCGGCGAATGCGAAGTCGTGTGCGCTCACAGCCAATCTGGATCACTGCAAGGTGTTCCACGCTGATGAGCCGACCTACTGGACGGATGTCTACTACTGGAACACCCCGTCCGCGAAGTGCCTCGACGGACGCACTGATGTCCAGTGCATCCCCTACAGCGAGTGGGTCACCGCCTGGAGCGCTCTGCGCAGCGGATGATCATCACCGCCTGGGCCCGGGCCTGACCCGGGCCCAGGCGGCACCCTCACGACAGGAGATTCATGGCCACCTCGTTTGCCTATCGACACCCCCGACTCCGGGTGGCGGCACTGCTTGCCGCCCCCATGTTCTGGCTCGTCGTGGTCTACATCGGGTCACTGGCCGCCCTCTTCATCACCGCGTTCTGGACCGTTGACGACTTCACCGGTCAGGTCCAGCGCACCTTCACGCTCAAGAACTTCCAGAACCTTCTCTCCAACGTTGACTACCTCACCGTCGTGGGTCGCACGGTGGGGATCGCCGTCGCCGTCACGGTCCTGTGCATCCTGCTCGCGGTCCCGCTCTCCCTCTTCATGGCGTGGGCCGCTCCGCGGCGATTCCGGCCGCTCATGGTCGCCCTGGTCGTGACACCGCTGTGGGCGTCGTACCTCGTCAAGGTCTATGCCTGGCGGGCGATGGTGCAGCCGGAGAACGGTGTCATCTCGTGGTTCCTCGCCCCGCTCGGGCTGAGCGGACCGAGTGTGGGCACCACCGCGATCATCCTCACGCTGACTTACCTGTGGCTGCCCTACATGATCATCCCGGTCTACGCGGGCCTTGATCGGATGCCGGCCACGGTGCTGGATGCGTCATCGGACCTCGGTGCCCGCCCGTGGCGGAGCATCCGATCTGTCGTGCTTCCGATCCTCATGCCCTCACTCATCGCCGGCTCGATCTTCACGTTCTCGCTGAGCCTGGGTGACTACATCACAGCCCAGATCGTCGGCGGGCAGGTCATCATGCTCGGCAATGTCGTCCAGATGAACTACGTGACGAACCTGCCCTTTGCGGCGGCGGTGGCCACCCTGCCGGTCATCGTGATCCTTGCCTACCTGGCAGCGGTGCGTCGCACCGGCGCACTCGAGAGGCTGTGAGGTGGCATCGTGAGACTCGGTCGCTCCGCGCGCGGCGTTCTTCTGGCCGTCGGCATCATCGTCTTCGCCTTCATCTACATCCCGCTCGTTGTCGTTCTTGTCAACTCCTTCAGCGTTGACAAGTCCCTCGCCTGGCCGCCCAGCGGATTCACCACGCAGTGGTGGGGTCAGGCCCTGGCGAGTGAGGGGTTGCGCACGGCCCTCTTCACCTCCATCTGGGTGGGCCTGGCCGCGGCAGCGGTCGCGCTCGTCCTGGGCACGCTCACAGCAATCGCCATCAGCCGCTACGAGTTCTTCGGCCGAGAGACCGTGAGCCTGCTCGTGATCCTGCCGATTGCCCTGCCGGGCGTGGTGACCGGCATCGCGCTCAACAATGTGTTCACGTCCTATCTCGGCGGACTGACGTATTTCTCGATCGTCGTCGCCCACGCCACCTTCTGCATCGTTGTCGTCTTCAACAACGCCGCTGCCCGGCTGCGTCGCCTCGGGGGCAATGTCGAGGAGGCATCCGCTGATCTGGGCGCGCGCGGCTGGACGACCTTCCGGCTGGTGACCTTTCCGCTCATGCGCTCATCGCTCATCGCCGGTGGTGTCCTGGCCTTCGGTCTGTCCTTCGACGAGATCATCGTCACGACCTTCACCGCGGCCCCCGGTGTGCTCACCCTGCCGATCTGGATCCTGCAGAACATCTTCCGCCCCAACCAGGCGCCGATCGTCAACGTCGTCGCGGCGGCGCTGGTCATCCTGTCGATCATCCCTGTCTACATCGCCCAGCGACTCAGCAGCGACTCCGAACGCGGCGGCGGCCTCACCTGAGAGTCGGCATCCCGACGTGGCGTGGTCGAGGTGGCTCTGCGGGTCGCTTACGATGGCCCCGTGCCAGGCGGCGATGGGCGTTTGACCCACGAGTTGTTCCCGGATGAGCGCGCACCCCAGGATGCCTGCGGTGTCTTCGGCGTGTGGGCCCCCGGTGAGGATGTCGCCAAGCTGACCTACTTCGGGCTCTACGCCCTGCAGCATCGCGGCCAGGAGTCGGCGGGCATTGCGGTGGGCGACGGACATGCGATTGTCGTCTACAAGGACATGGGCCTGGTGTCCCAGGTGTTCACCGAAGGTGTCCTCGACACTCTTCGTGGGCATGTCGCCATCGGGCACACCCGCTACTCCACGACCGGTGCCAGTTGCTGGGAGAACGCCCAGCCGACCTTCCGATCCCTGCCGACGGGACACCTCGCGCTGGCCCACAACGGCAACCTCACCAACACCGACGCCCTCGCTGATCGCGTGGCCAG
>CAZLHZ010000084.1:0-1975 GCA_964559285.1 uncultured Actinomycetes bacterium
CGCGCGCATCGAGGCGAGCAGGAGGCGCCGCGTCTGCGGGAAGCGCGAGTCCGTGGCCTCTCCGACGAGGAGGAGGGCGCCCATCGCCGCGGCAAGCGTGCCCTCGCGCGTGTAGTCATCCGATGCTGCTCGAAGGGCGCGAATCGAGGGCAGCAGGTCACGGCGGGACACACCCCCCGATGCCAGGCCGAGAAGCGCCCACGCGGTGGCATTCCAGTCGATGGCGCCGGGGGTATAGACATCCGGCAGTCCGCCGCCCCCGCGCTTCATCTCGGCGATGAGCCACGCGGCGAGCGCATTGGAGGTCGTTCCGGTGGCACCGGGGCAGCGCAGGGGCGCCGGGCTGAGGAGCGACCTGCCCGAGCGGGTGAGTGCGGTGAGGGCGGTTCCGGAGGACAACGGGTCGGGCGTGCCCAGGCCGCCGGCGTTGAAGCTCAGGGCACCGCGATCGGCACGCACCGCCGCGCAGGTGACGCGCGCGCTGCGCAGCCAGTCGAGTCCTCGGGCGCGGGCGCTGCGGGGACGAGCGCTGCGGACATCCCAAAGGGCGGTCAGGGCCAGAGCGGTGGAGAACGCATCCGCCTCCAGTCCGCGGATCCAGGCCCATCCCCCCGAGGATTCCTGCTGCCGGGCGAGCCAGCGCACCGCGCGCTCGGCGGCGGCGGTGGCGCCCACTCGATGCAGTGCCATGGCGGCTGTTGCAGTGGAGTTCGTGTCGATCCCGGTGTACGTCGTCGCATTGCCGGGTTCGCACGGCGCCGTGACATCGGCACGGTAGGACTGGAAGGCGCCATTCCCGCACTGCTGATCGAGCAGCCACGCGATGGCTGGCTCTGGCACCTCGCCGCCTTCGGCGGCCAGGCCGAGAATCGCGATCGACTGGCGGAAGACGCCGTCGAAGGTCGGATCGGCAGCGCCGAACAGCCCTCGATCGGTGCTGCCTGCAGTGGCCGGTGGGGCGACGGTGCCCGTGAGGGTCACGGTGGTGAGGGCCGCAATGACAACGGCGACGATGCCGGATCGACGTCCGGTGGAGATGGTCACAGGTGTGTCCTCTGGGTGAGCGATCCTGGGAAGCAGCCAGGAATCCGTCCCGAGAGACGACATCCCAGCTCCCGCCCGCAGACCTCGACGGATGGAGCCGCTCACGCTCGCCAGGTGCTCCGACTTGCTGCCACGGGCAGCTCACGGTTGCGGGTCAGCGCCGGATTCGCACCGGCTTCCCCTGGACATCGAGCGCGGATTCAGTTGTTCAGCAGGACCGTATCCGACCACGGCGGGATGGCTCGCGTCAAAGGGCGCGCCGTGGGCTGCCGACCCTTATCGTGGCGGCGGGAGGTCCGATGTCGTGGACATGGAAGTGCTGGGTCGGGGCCGAGACCGTGACACCGAACGTGGAGGGGCTGGCGACGCTCTTTCCGAGCCAGTCGGACGCTGAGTCGTGGCTCGGGGAGACTTGGCGTGAACTGCTGGCCGCCGGCGTGGACTCCGTCACGCTCATGGAGGATGTCCGCGAGGTCTACGGCCCGATGAGCCTGCATCCGGCCTAGGGGGTTAGGGCCGCTCAGGCGGGGACACTGTGAGGCTGGGGTCGCGGGTGATGACGTCGGCGAGCACCTCGTCAATGCGGGTCATCGCGTCGGCCGCGAGCGTCACACCTGCGGCGCGGGCGTTGTCGGCGATCTGCTCCGGTCGAGAGGCCCCGACGATCGCTGCGGAGACGTTCGGGTTCTGCAGGACCCACGCGACCGCCAACTGCGCCATCGACAGGCCGAGGTCGCTCGCTATCGGTCGGAGGTTCTGCACTGCGGTCAGCACATCGTCACGAAGCCAGCGCGACACGAAGCCTGAGCCGTTGGCATCCTCGGCGCGTGATCCGGACGGGACCGGCTGACCCGGGAGGTACTTACCGGTGAGTACCCCCTGGGCGATGGGGGACCACACGATCTGCCCGATGCCTGCCGCCTCGCATGTG
>CAZLHZ010000084.1:1985-7946 GCA_964559285.1 uncultured Actinomycetes bacterium
TCGATGACTCGCCAGAGCATGGAGTACTGCGGCTGACTGGAGATGACCCGGTCCAAGCCGAGGTCCGCGGCAATCGTCAGCGCCGCCCTGATCTCCTCCGCCCGCCACTCCGAGACCCCGATGTAGAGCACCTTGCCCTGTCGAATGAGGTCGTCGAACGCGCGCAGCGTCTCCTCAAGCGGAGTCGCATAGTCGAAACGATGCGCCTGGTAGAGATCGACGTAGTCGGTCTGCAGTCGACGCAGTGACGCGTGACACGACTCCATGATGTGCTTGCGCGACAGGCCGCGGTCGTTGCGTCCGGGGCCGGTCGGCCAGTAGACCTTCGTGAAGATCTCAAGGCCTTCGCGACGCTGGCCCTTGAGCGCGCGTCCCATGACCTCTTCCGCGCGGGTCCCCGCATAGACATCCGCCGTGTCGTACGTCGTGATGCCGGCGTCCAGCGCTGCGTGGATCGTTGCCACAGCCGTGTCGTCGTCCACCTGGGAGCCGTGCGTGATCCAGTTGCCGTAGGCGATTTCACTGATGAGCAGGCCGCTGCGGCCGAGGTGTCGATGCTCCATGGCTCTCTCCTAGCGTGCCGCTGGGTCAGGGACCGGCTGGCCACGCTTGAGGCGTGGAGGTGGCAGACGCAGTCGCCGGAACTGGAGCAGTCGGACAGCGGCGTACATCTTCGTGCCCTTGCGATCCTTGGCCTCGGGGAAGTAGCGCTTCAGTCGCGACGACAGGCGGATGATGATGATCGCGGTGTCGAGAATGATGAGGGCGGTGAGGGAGAACCACACGATCGTCAGCACCTGCTGGAGCATGAGGTTGGGGATGAAACCGAAGACGAGCACACCGATGGCGACGAAGAGGAAGTACTCGGCAGTCGTGTAGCGCGTGTCGACGAAATCCCGCACGTAGGCACGAGCAGGACCCTGATCACGGGGTGGGAAGTAGCGGGCGTCACCGGCGGCCATCCCGGCCCGCGCCTCCGCGCGGGCGGAGCGCTCACGATCACGGAGCGCCGACTTGGCGGCCTTGGGATCCTTGGGCAGTCGCACGGACTGCTTGCGTGCCGCCTCGGCCTCCTTCCGGGATGGAGTCGGTCGTCCCTTCGGAGCCTGCGGGTCACCGCCATCAGCGGATCCGGTCGTGGCCGCGGGGCTGCACGTGCGAGAAGCCTGCGGATCGGTGCCGCGCAGGCGGCTGAGGAATGAGTTCGCCATGGTTCCGGAAGCGTAGACCACCTCTGGATGGGCACGGCGGAAACCGACGGCCTACTCTGGACGGCAGCAGGGATCAGCCGTGGCCCGCCGGGCCCGATGGAGGGATCCCCTGAGCTCGGGAGGCATCCGATGGGCCTGTGGCAGAGGTTCAGCATGATCTTCAAGGCAAAGGCGTCCAAGGCCCTCGATCGCGCTGAGGACCCGCGCGAGACCCTCGACTACTCCTACGAGAAGCAGCTGGAGCTCCTGCAGAAGGTCCGCCGCGGGCTGGCCGATGTCGCGACCAGCCGCAAGCGACTTGAACTGCAGATCACCGGACTCGAGCAGAATGCCGGGAAGTTGGAGAAGCAGGCGCGCCAGGCGCTGGAGGGCGGCCGGGAGGATCTCGCCCGCGAGGCGCTCACCCGGCGCAGCGGACTGCTCCAGCAGATTGAGGACCTCCGGGTGCAGCTTGCGCAACTGCAGGAGCAGGAGGAGAAGCTCGGCCAGGCCTCAGCGCAGTTGCAGGCGAAGGTGGAGGCGTTCCGCACCCGCAAGGAGACGATCAAGGCGACCTACTCCGCCGCTGAGGCTCAGGTGAAGATCGGCGAGGCCGTCGCCGGGATCTCCAGTGAGCTCGGGGATGTGGGCCTGGCCGTGCAGCGTGCCGAGGACAAGACTGCTCAGATGCAGGCGCGCGCCGGTGCGATCGACGAACTCGTGGCGACGGGTGCGCTGCAGGATGTCACGGGAACCGGCAAGGATGACCTCACGCTGGAACTTGAGCGGATGGCCAGCCAGTCCGAGGTGGATGCGCAGCTCGCGGCGATGCGCCGGGAGATCGGTGGCGGCGGATCGCCGGCAATTGAGCCGGGGAGCCGGTCCTAGGAGACTGCATGGCATCGACGCGCTACGGGGTGGATCGCGGGCTGATCGCCCGCATGACGGGGACGATGTTCCTCCTCGGACTGATGTACGTCGTCCTCGCGGCGGCGCTCATCGCGTTCGGCGTGGGCGCGATCGTCGTCCTGCTCATTGTCGGCGGCATGCTCCTCGTCCAGTGGTGGTTCTCCGACTCGATGGCGATGTCGGCGATGCGGGCCGTGGTCGTCGAGCCGGAGCAGGCACCGCAACTGCATGCGATGGTCGATCGCCTCTGCGCCATGGCGGACATGCCCAAGCCTCGGGTGGCGATCGCCGACACGGATGTGCCCAATGCCTTCGCCACGGGTCGGTCCTCCCGGCGTGCTGTGGTCGTCGTCACCACCGGACTGCTGCGACGACTCGACCGAGATGAGCTGGAGGGCGTGCTGGCTCACGAGCTCTCGCACGTCGCTCATCGAGATGTGACCGTGATGACGATTGCATCGTTCACAGCGATTCTGGCGGGCTTCATGGTCCGCTCGGCGATGTGGGGCTCCATGGGTCGAGACTCGCGCAACCCCAATGCCGCGGTGCTCTTCCTCGCGGTGATGGCGGTCAGTGCGCTGGTGTACGTCGTCTCATTCCTGCTCATCCGGGCCCTGTCGCGCTATCGGGAACTCAGTGCCGATCGGGGAGCCGCGACGGTGACCGGCCAGCCGTCGGCCCTGGCCTCGGCCCTCGTGAAGATCAGTGGTGACATGGCGCAGATCCCCAACCGCGATCTGCGGCAGATGGAGCCGGTGAGTTCCTTCGCCCTCATGCCGGCCTTCGCGAAAGGCCGGGGCAGCGGACTGTCGGCTCTCATGTCCACCCATCCCACGCTTGAGCAGCGACTGGAGCAGCTGGCGAGGATCGCAGCCGCCATGGGCCAGCGGTAACCTGATGGGGTTGCTCGACGGGATTCTCGGCAGGCGCAAGCCGGTCGGCCCGAATCTGGATTCCCTCTTCGCCCTTCCGAATGCCGCGATCACGCTGGATGCGGCGCTGGGCTTGCGTCCGACCGGCCGCGGTGCTGCGGCCTTCAAGCCGGTTGAGGGCATCGCGTTCGCGGATGTCGAGCGGGACGTGCGCGCTCTCCTCGACGCGGACAGCGGGCCGCCGGTCGAGATCGACCAGGACTCCTTCGGCTTCACGTGGTTGGTGGTGTCCACGGACCCGCCGGATACGGCAACGGTTGTAACCGATCTGCATGCGGTGAATGTCTCGCTCGTCGAGAGTGGATTCGGTCCGCAGCTGCTCTGCTCTCACGTCGCCTTCCGTGACGAGGGTGGTCGCAGTCTGGCTCTGGTCTACCTCTACAAGCGCGGCACCTTCTACCCCTTCGCGCCCGTCGATGGGGAACGTCGCGACAACGTGCTGGAGTTG
Organism: uncultured Actinomycetes bacterium; assembly: GCA_964559285.1. Taxonomy (GTDB): domain Bacteria; phylum Actinomycetota; class Actinomycetes; order S36-B12; family S36-B12; genus CAZLHZ01. Next base: position 5,465 of record CAZLHZ010000084.1, read on the forward strand.
CAGGTCCGCGATGCGCTCCGCTCCGAATTGCCACTTGAGACGGAACTCTCGCGCTGGTTCGCGATCTGGGGCGCCCCCGGGTTGTGATCACTAATCTCGGGTGGACACACCGGGCAGGGCAAGCATCCGGTCGAGAGCGATCCTCGCCCAGTGCGCGGTCTCATCGGGCACGGTGATCCGGTTGACGACAGTCCCGCCGACCAAGGACTCCAGCGCCCACACCAGATGGGGCAGGTCGATGCGGTTCATCGTCGAGCAGAAGCACACGGTGCTGTCCAAGTAGGCGATCTGCTGCTCGGGGTGGGCCTGCGCGAGGCGCTTCACGAGGTTGAGCTCGGTGCCCACGGCCCATGCCGTTCCTGCCGGAGCCGCCTTGATCGCGCTGATGATGTACTCCGTCGATCCGACTCGGTCAGCCTTGTCGACCACCTCATAACGGCACTCCGGATGCACGATCACCTGCACTCCGGGAATGCGCGCACGCACATCGTCGACATTCTTGGCGGTGAAGCGCCCGTGCACGGAGCAGTGACCCTTCCACAGGATCATGCGGGCGGTGCGCAGGGCGTCCGGGGTCAGGCCCCCACCGGGGCGGTGCGGGTCGTAGACGACGCAGTCATCAAGCGACATGCCGAGGTCGCGGACGGCCGTGTTGCGACCGAGGTGCTGATCCGGCAGGAACAGGACGTGCTCTGCCGACTCGAACGCCCACTCGAGTGAACGCCGGGCATTGCTCGACGTGCAGATCGAACCGCCGTGACGTCCGGTGAAGGCCTTGATGTCGGCGCTTGAGTTCATGTAGGTAATCGGGGTTGTGGAGTCAGCGATGCCGATCTGGTCCAGCAGTGCCCACGCCTCCTCGACCTGTTCGATGACGGCCATATCCGCCATGGAGCAGCCGGCCCCGAGATCAGGCAGCACGACCAGCTGATGCTCTGCGGTGAGGATGTCGGCGCTTTCCGCCATGAAGTGGACGCCACAGAAGACGATGTAGTCGGCCTCGGGATGAGCGGCCGCCATCTGCGAGAGCTTGAAGGAGTCTCCCGTCACATCAGCGAACTGGATGACCTCATCCCGCTGGTAGTGGTGACCGAGGATGAACACCCGGTCGCCGAGGGCAGCCTTCGCCTGTCGAGCGCGCTCGACGAGATCCGGGTCGGATGCTGCCGGCAGACCGCCCGGGCACTCCACCCCGCGCTCGCTGTCCGGATCGGCATCACGTCCCATGAGTAGAAGCGCGAGCGCGGAAGGACGCGGCTCCACGAAGGCATCGGTCATGTCCTCATGGTCCCACGGAGTACTGTCACGCGCCGTGAGGGCTGACGCGTCATGAGGGTGGTCGTGGCACCGGACTGCTTCACCGGAACTCTCACCGCGACTGAAGCGGCCACGGCGATCGCGAGCGGCTGGCGCTCGGTGACACCGGGTGACGATCTTGACCTGTGCCCGATGTCCGATGGCGGCCCAGGCTTCCTGCACGCGCTGCGCTGCGCCCTCGGGGGAGCGGTGCTCCCCGTGGTGGCCAGCGGCCCACTCGGCGAGCCGATCCCGGCGCAGGTTCTGCGCATCGGGCAGACGGCGTACATCGAAAGTGCTCAGGTGTGCGGCCTGAACCTCATCCCGCCGAGCCTGCGCGCACCGGAGCGCACGACGTCACGGGGTCTTGCCGATCTCATCCTTGCCGCGATCGGTGATGGGGCGACGCGTGTCGTCGTCGGCCTCGGCGGCACGGGGATCTGCGATGGCGGAGCCGGGATGCTGGCCGGGCTCGGGGCGGTTGCGCGGGATCATCGCGGGGTCGACACCACGGATGTGATGATGCGCGGCGGGGGGAGTCTGGGCGCTGTGGTGTCCGTGGACCTCGATGATGCCCGCCGTCGAATGGCGGGCGTGGAACTGGTCGCCGCCACCGATGTGGATGTGCCCCTGCTGGGGGCACGCGGCGCCGCTCTGGGATTCGCGCCGCAGAAGGGGGCGAGCGACGACGTGGCCCGGTTCCTGGAGGAGCGGCTCACGGCCTTCGCAGCGGCGATCGGCCGCCGCCCCGACGGTCGATCACCCGCAGTCGCCCTCGGTGCCGGAGCCGGTGGGGGCCTGGGGTTCGCCCTCCTGGCACTGGGCGGACACCGCGTGCCCGGGGTCGAGTCGGTCATCGCGGCTGTGGGGCTGCGGGAACGCTGCGTAGGGGCAGACCTCGTGATGACGGGGGAGGGCAGTTTTGACTGGCAGTCCCTGCGGGGCAAGGTCCTCACCGGAGTGACCGGCGCGGCCATGGAGTCGGGCTGCCCGGTGCTCGTCATCGCGGGCCGTGTTGAGGTCGGACGGCGCGATTGGCAGGCGGCTGGAGTGGCAGGTGTCTACTCCATGATCGCCGAGGCCGGCCAGGAGGCACTCGAGCGCGCCCGCGAGGTGCTGTCGGCAACAGCGGCTCGGGTGGCCCGCCCGTGGGCCCGGTGACACGGCTCCGTTGCGCGGAATACCC
>CAZLHZ010000085.1:0-7888 GCA_964559285.1 uncultured Actinomycetes bacterium
TCAGCAACGGCTCGGCAGGAGGCGTCGGCACACCTGCATCAGCACTCATGCCTGTCCTCCCGCTCGACGCTGCCGTGCCTGCCGCTCCGTCAACCAGTCGGCGAAGCGCGTCATCGGGATGGTGAGCGCGATGAAGATGCAGGCTGCTGCGACATAGGAGGTGTAGTTGAAGGAGGACGACGCATCGATCTGGGCCCGACGCAGCACCTCGATCGGGCCGAGGATGCTCACCAGTGCCGTGTCCTTCTGCAGCGAGATGAAGTCATTCAGCAGCGGGGGGATGACGTTGCGCGTGGCCTGCGGCAGCACGACGTACCTTGTCGTCCGCCACTGCGACAGTCCGAGTGAGCGTGCGGCCATCCGCTGACTGGGATGCACCGAGTCGATCCCGGCGCGGAAGACCTCGGCGACGTAGGCGCCGTAGGACAGCACGAGGGCAACGGTGCCCCAGAAGACCTCATCAATCGGCACGCCGGGAAGTCCCAGTGCGGGTACGCCGAAACCCAGGAGCAGGATCACCAGGATCGTCGGAACGCCGCGGAAGACATCGGTGTAGATGGTCGCGACGACGCGCAGGGGCAGGAAGATCGGGGCCTTGAGTCCGCGGGCGAGAGCCACCGCGAGGCCGAGGAGCAGGATGAGCGGCTCGGCGATGAGGAAGATGCGGATGTTGAGCCAGAAGGCCTTGAGCAGGCCGGGCAGTGTCTCGGCGAACTGGCTGCCGCTGAAGAACGCCTCCTGAACGGCCTGCCATCCGGAACTGCGCGTGACGAGAACTCCCGCGACCACGGCGGTGACGACGAGGCTCGCCATGCCGACGAGGGCATTGCGCACAGCCCTGCGGCGCTTGCGCGCAACCCGTTCGGGGTCGCGCCCAAGCGCCGCAGGAACTGGCAGGGTCACTCCGTGAAGAAGGGTGCGGCCGGCCCGGTCATCCACTCGTCGGTCAGGGCCTGCAGCTCACCGGTCTCGGTGAGCGCGGTGATGGCCTTGTCGACGCAGGCGACGAGCGGGTTGTCCTTGGCGAAGACGAGGCCGAACTGCTCGCCACCCTCGACGGGCGGGAACTGGCCGACGATCTTGCCCTTGGGGACCTCGACCGCGGTGATGTAGAACGCGGTCGGCAGGTCCACAACGATGCCGTCGATCTGGCCGTTCTTCAGCGCCGACTTGGCGTCATTCGTGTCGTTGTAGACGAACGGCTCCTGCTCGGGCTGGATGAACTCGGTGATGTAGTCCAGGCTCGTCGTACCGACCTGGGCGCCGAGCTTGGCCGCCTTGAGCTGGGCCAGCGAGGTGGCGTTCGCGATCGGCGAGTCAGCGAGGGCGATGACCGCCTGGTTGACCGTGTAGTAGCCCTTCGAGAAGGTCACGGCCTCGGCGCGCTTGGGCGTGATCGAGATCTGGTTGATGTCGAAGTCGAAGTCCTTGGGGCCGGGAGCGTAGGACTTGTTGAAGGGCACGACCTGCCACTGGACCTGGTCGGGTGTGAAGCCGAGTTCGGCGGCGATCGCGTAGGTCACGGCCGACTCGAAACCCTTGCCGTTGCTGGGATCGTCATCGATGAAGTAGGGAGGGTAGGCCGGGCTGTCGGTGCCCACGGAGAGGACACCCGCGGTGATCGTTGGCAGGTTCTCCGGGGCGCACTCATCGGGTGCGGCGGAGGAGGTGGGAGCGGCGCTGCTGGTCGGGGCGGCGGTGCTGGATCCGCCACCGCCCGAGGATCCACACGCGGCCACGAGGAGGGTCGAGGCGGCGAGGATGGCGAGGGCGAGGGGGCGTCGAGTCATGTCAAACCTCCGGGTCGGCGAATCGGCCGGTCCATCCTGTCAGGAAGTCACAGCAGCGCGCATCCGGGGAGCCGCCAGGGAACCGCCGAGGGCCACTGCCGCGCAGACGCTCCAAATGAGGGTGAATGTCCAGGTCGATGGGCCGCCACCAGCCACGGCCGCGGACAGCACCGCTCCCGCGATGCCGATGCCGAGGACGCAGGCGATCGAGTCGCAGATCTGCAGGGCCGAGGAGTTCACCCCCTGCTCCGCCTCCGCCGAGAGGCTGAAGGTGAGGACGGCCAGGGTCGGGAAGGTCAGTCCCATGCCGATGGCGCCGACGGCGAAGCTGATGATGACGGTCCACCACGGCACCGCCGGGAGGAGGGCGAGCGGCAGGGTGGCGATGCTCACGGCGACGAGGAGCATGGCGTAGCGGACCAGGCGCGGCCGGTCGGTCGTCGCGGGGAGCCGCCCCTGGCTCCAGGAGCCGACCAGCCAGCCGATCGCCGCGACCGACAGGGCCAGGCCCGCGGCCGAGGCCGAGAGCCGGCGCTGGTCGACCATGGCCAGCGGGATGTAGGCCTCGGCCGCGAAGTAGGCCCAGGCACCGATGCCGCGCATGACGACCGTCGTCGGCAGGCCGCGGGCGAGGCGCAGCGCTCCACGCGGCAGGAGGGCGCGGGCGGCCGCGATGAGGGTGGCCAGACCGGCGAGGGTCTCGATGACGCCGGTCCAGCCCAGACGGAGCAGCCCGTCCTGAGTCACCGCGAGGGCTGCGGCCGCGACGAGGGCCCACAGCAGCCGACCTCGGGCTCCCGGGGCCGGGGTGCCCTCGACCGCCGACAGGCTGCGCAGGGTGGGCAGGATGACGAAGGCCGGGCCGATGACGAGGATCGGCACGACGAGGAACACCGCCCGCCAGGTCCACTGCTCAGCCACGACTCCAGCCACCGCCGGCCCGATGAGGGAGGGCACAACCCAGGCTGCGGAGAGCAGGACGAAGGCCCGCGGCCGGATCTCGGCCGGGAAGGCGCGGGCCATGATGACGTAGACCGCGACGACGACGGCGCCTCCGGCGAATCCCTGAACGGCGCGTCCCGCGATGAGGACCGCCATCACCGGTGCGATGCCGGCGACGACGGCGCCGACTGCGAACAGCCCGATGGCGACCGTGGCCACATCACGCAGCCGTCCCCGGTCGCACAGCAGCCCGGACACGACCATGCCGATGAGGGAGGCGCAGATGTAGGCGTTGAAGCCCCACGAGTAGACACTGAGGGCGTCAAGATCCCGGGCGATGATCGGCATCGCGGTCGCGACCGCAATCGACTCGAAGGCCGCCAGCGACATGATGCTGACAATGCTGATGGTGACGGCGCGATACGGCGCCGACCAGAGGGTTCCGCTCAGGGGGTGTCGCCCTTACCGCCCCTGCCGCCCTTGCCGCCCTTGTTGTCGCCAGGCGGCAGTCCGCGGTAGATCCGCTCGCAGTCCGGGCACACGGGGAACTTGGACGGGTCACGGCCCGGGGTCCAGACCTTGCCGCACAGGGCCCGCACCGGAGCCCCGGTCACGGCGCTCTCGACGATCTTATCCTTGGGGACGTAGTGCGCGAAGCGCTCGTGATCACCGTCATCCGTGGACACGGGGCGCTCCTGCGTCAGGGTGCTCCCCGACTCCAGAGGCGCGATCGGCTCAAGGGGATCCATCGTGGGCATGCCCTGATCCTAGGGTGTTCCACCCTCATCCGTTCGGCTGATGCTCAGCCGCCGAGTAGCCCGTGGACGTGGACCGTTTGCGGGCCAAGGCCGCCCAATCGCGGCCGGGGAGAAGGTGTCAACCGGTCATACCGTCGACGCAGAGCGTTACCGCGTCGGCCACCTGGTGGTCGCACGCGGAACCTACCTTCACGTTGACGAGGAGCCACCATGCCGCAGCAACCACTCGCCCAGGTTCCCACGGATGCCGTGTGGGACTGGCAGGAGCTTGGCGCCTGCCGCGAGGCCGATCCCACCCTGTTCTTCCATCCGCAGAATGAGCGCGGCCTGTCCCGGATCAAGCGGGATCGGGCGGCCAAGGCCGTCTGCGCTCGCTGCCCCGTGCGCATGGAGTGCGCGGACTACGCCATTCGCGCCCGTGAGCCCTACGGCGTCTGGGGCGGCCTGACCGAGGAGGAGCGCGAGGAGGTCTACCGCCGGATCCCGGTCAAGGCCTACCCCCGAGCCCGCGGTGAGGGTGCTCGCGCCGCAGCCGACGAGATCGACCGGGCGATCCGCGGTGTCGCCACCGCCGCAGCCGCCCGCGCCTGACGGACGCAACCGGTTCCACCGCTGGTCCATCGGGGCGCTAGCGTGCCCCGATGGACACTGCGGTGGGCCTCACCGGCCGGGACTTCCTGCGCGAGATCGACTTCTCCTGCGACGAGCTGCACCATCTGGTGGATCTCGCCGTCGATCTCAAGCGCAGCAAGCGCACCGGCACCGAGGAGCGGCAGCTGACCGGCCGGTCGATCGCGCTCATCTTCGAGAAGACGTCCACGCGCACCCGTATCGCCGGTGAGGTCGCGGCCTTCGATCAGGGGGCTCATGTCACATTCATCGATCCCACCGCATCCCAGCTCGGCCACAAGGAGTCGGTGGCCGACACGGCCCGTGTGCTCTCCCGGGTCTACGACGCGATCCTCTACCGCGGGTCAGCGCAGGAGACGGTCGACCAGCTTGCGGCGTACGCCTCCATCCCGGTCTACAACGGCCTGACGGACCTGTGGCATCCGACGCAGATGCTCGCCGATGTCATGACGATGCAGGAGCATGTCGGCCGCTCCATCAGTGACATCTCCTACGCCTACGTCGGCGATGCGCGATTCAACATGGGTAACTCCCTGCTGGTCACCGGTGCGATTCTCGGCGCGGATGTGCGCATTGTGGCCCCGCGCGCGCTCTGGCCTTGCGACGATGTACGCCGAATTGCGGCGGACCATGCATCCAGGAGCGGTGCGCGCATCACCCTCACCGAGGACCCGCAGCAGGGCCTTGACGGAGCTGACGTCGTGCACACCGATGTGTGGGTGTCGATGGGTGAGTCACCGGATGTCTGGGCGGAGCGGATCGCACTGCTCCGGCCCTATCGGGTCGATACAGCGCTCATGCGTCTCACCGGCCGCGATTCCTTCTTCATGCACTGCCTTCCGGCCTATCACGACACATCGACCCGGATTGGTCGCGAGGTCGCCGAGCGATTCGGCCTGGCGGACGGTGTCGAGGTCACAGATGAGGTCTTCGAGTCCGCGGCGTCCGTCGTCTTCGATCAGGCGGAGAACCGACTTCACACGATCAAAGCGGTCTACGTCGCGACCCTCGCCTAGTGGCAGCTAGAGGACGGTGGCACGTGCCTGCCGGCCGCCACCGGGGAAGTCCGAGGTCAGGTGCGTGACACGGACAGCGAAGGCTTTCTGCGCAATGGCCCGCGGGAATCGCGCGGTGAGGCTCGGCACCGTGGCTTCACCCACGACACGATTGCGAACATCAAGGACGACGACGCGGTAACCCGCGAACGTGCCGGACCATCCGGTGGCCGGGGCTGTCCACGAGACCGCAAGGGACGCCGGGAGGCGGCGCGCCGTGACGGTGCCCGGACTGCCCGGTGCCCGCACCACCTGAATCCCCGGGGTCCACTCCGAGGCACCGAGGCTGTTCACCGCGCGCACCCGCACCCACATCGGCGTGTTCTTCACCGGGCGGAAAGTGTGAGACGTCGACGTCGACTCATCAAGCACGCTCCATGCACTCCCGTCCGCAGAAGTCTCGATTTCGACGTGCTGCGTCGGATAGCGCCAGCCGGGGGTGTCGGTCCAGCTGAGGCGCACGGCAGCACCGCGACGCTCGACGGTGAGAACAGGAATCCCGGGCAGCGATGAGGCGAGATAGTCGAGTGCCTGCACCGGGCGGATCGCGAGGAAGTCACGGGTTCGCTGATGACTCCAGGCCATCCAGTCGGTTCCGTATTCCTTGCGAGGATCGGCGAGGGCCGCTGATGCGATCGCCACCCATACGTCTCCGGCCATCATGGGCAGATCCAGTGCAAGTGCCGTGGTGCGCACATCTCGCAGGGCCTGGCGGTAGAGCTGGAAGCAGGGGTCACTGGCCATGCAGCCACGAAACATGACGGCTCGTCCCTCTGACTGGTCCCACGAGAGCTCAGCGTCAAATGTCTGATCGGTTCCCCAGGGAAGTAGTGAGAAGCGGTCCCCGTCGTCGCTGTGGAGGTAGTAGTTGTTCTTGATCTCGTGGGCATAGCCATCCCAATGACCGATGTAGATCTCGGTTGCCCACTCGCGAACCATCTGCGGCATATCAGCGACCTCATTCATGCGCTCCCACCAGCGGTCTGCGGGGGCGTTCGCTGCTGCCATAAGCGCGATCAGGTCACCGCGCCCATCCTCCTTGCCCTCGTCCATCTCAAACTCGTTCTCGCGACCTGGCTCAACGTCCTGCCAGTAGGCCCCCTCATAGAGGTGCTGCGTGGAGTCGAACCAGCGATCGAGCATGACGTCATCGGGTGTCTCGATATTGGTGTAGAGCCCGTAGTCCTGCCCATTGAGCGTGACCCGGGCATAGCCCACACGTGGTGCAGCGACGTCCATGGCGCGGAACAGCCGGTAGGCCAGCGCCTCATGGAACATCGAGGGATCCTGGACCATGTTGTTGAGGGTCAGCTTCTTCAATCCGAGGAGCCGCTGCTTCTTCTCGGCGTCCCAGTTGATCTTGACCTTGAATCCCGCCTTGCCGTTCAGACACCGATACGAGCCCCAGCCACCTTTGAGCCGAATGCCGACGGTGAGCGGGCCGATGACCCGTCGGCCGACGGAGAGCGTGACCGTCCCCTCCTGGTAGTCCGCCTTGCCTCCCCACTCGGCGCAGGGCTGCTGCAGGGCGTTGTAGGCCTCATCCGACAGGGTCAGTGCCACCCGGGACATCCGCAGCGGATCGAAGAGGATCGCCGCCTCGTCGTCGCCTTCACGGTACGTCGTTGCCGGGGTGGCCGCGTGCGCCGACGTCCCGAGCACGGGGGTCAGCCCTACACCCACGACGCCGACGAGAACTGCCGAGATCAGGGACCGACGCCCGCGCAAAGTCACCAGATGATGCTAAACGAGGCCGGGGCGGGAAGGCCGCTCGGAGGCCCTCCCCTCCCGATCGCGATCAGGAGGACAGGCGGGAGCGCAGTGCGGCGAGCTGATCGCGCAGGACCGCGGGCACCCGGTCGCCGAACTGGCCGTAGTACTCCTCGGTGAGATCGCACTCGGTGAGCCAGGTCTCGGCGTTGACGGCGAAGAGTTCCTCGACCTGAGCCGGGGTCACGGCCACGCCGTCCAGATCCAGGGATCCCGGAGCCGGATGCCGACCGATCGCGGACTCCACGGCGGAAGCAGCTCCCCCGAGGCGCTCGACGATCCAGGCGAGGACGCGCGAGTTCTCGCCGTACCCGGGCCAGATGAACTTCCCGTCAGCATCCTTGCGGAACCAGTTGACGGAGTAGATCGCCGGCAGCTTCTCCGGGGAGGTGAAGGAGCCGATCTTGAGCCAGTGGCCCCAGTAGTCCGCCATGTTGTAGCCGCAGAACGGGAGCATCGCGAAGGGATCGCGGCGCAGCTGACCCATGCCGCCGACGGCCGCCGCCGTCATCTCGGATGACACGCTCGAGCCGAGGAACACCCCGTGCTCCCAGGAGAAGGACTCGGTCACGAGCGGCACGTTGGTCGCCCGACGACCGCCGAAGAGGATCGCCGAGATCGGCACCCCCGCCGGATCCTCCCAGTTGTCGGGAATGGGGGGGCACTGCTGCGGGGGGGCGGTGAAGCGGGCGTTGGGGTGCGCAGCCGGCTCGGTCGAGTCGGGAGTCCAGTCGTTGCCCCGCCAGTCGATGAGGTGGGCCGGCTTCTCATCCGTCAACCCCTCCCACCAGACATCACCGTCGTCGGTGAGACCGACATTGGTGTAGAGGCAGTTGGCGTAGAGGCTGCGCACCGCGTTGGCATTGGTCGACATGCCGGTTCCGGGGGCCACACCGAAGAATCCGGCCTCCGGGTTGCTGGCGGCGAGCCGCCCGTCCCCGCC
>CAZLHZ010000086.1:0-368 GCA_964559285.1 uncultured Actinomycetes bacterium
AGGCCTACAACCTCGACCAGGTCCTCGACGGCGACATCGAGCCGATCGTGACGTCCTGCCTCGAGGCCTTCCGCGAGGGACGTCTCGCCGGCAGCGAGGGCTCGGGGTGATCCACGAGCGTCGCCTGCGCGATGTCCTCATCGACATCGAGCGCCGACTCGCGGCCGCGCAGGTGCCCTCGCCCGCCGCGGATGCCGCCGCGCTGCTGGCGCATGTCCTCGGCGTTCCGCGCAGCCGGCTCTTCCTGCAGGACCGCATGGATGAGCAGCACCACATCGCGCTGGAGTCCCTCGTCGCGCGGCGGTGCAACCGGGTGCCGCTCCAGCACATTCTCGGCCGCACCGGCTTCCGCCATCTCGAGGTCGCCG
>CAZLHZ010000086.1:378-3873 GCA_964559285.1 uncultured Actinomycetes bacterium
TCGCCGTCGGCCCCGGTGCGTTCGTGCCGCGACCGGAGACCGAGATCGTCGCGGATGCGGCGATCCGCGCCCTGCGCGAGGCCACCGACCGCGTCGCCGTCGACCTGTGCGCGGGCACCGGTGTCATCGCGCTGGCATTGGCCACCGAGGTGCCCAGTGCCACCGTCCACGCCGTCGAGCTCAGCCCGGATGCCCTGCCCTGGCTGCGCGCCAACGCTGCCGAGCACGCGCCCCGCATCACCGACGTCGGCTCGCACCTGCAGGTCCACCACGACGACGCCACGACGTGCGCGACCGGTGCGCTGTCCGACCTCGTCGGGCAGGTCGCCGTGGTCGTCTCGAATCCGCCCTACATCCCGAGCGATGCCATCCCGCGCGACCCCGAGGTCCGCTTCCACGATCCCGAGATGGCGCTGTACGCCGGACCCGACGGCCTCGCGGTCATCCGCGGGGTCATCGAGACCGCGGCTGCGCTCCTGCGACCCGGCGGTACCCTCGTCATGGAGCACGCCGACGCCCAGGGGGAGGAGGCGGGCTCCCGCGGCGTTCCCGGCCTGCTCCGCCCCGATCCCCGGTGGACAGCCGTCAAGGACCTGCGCGACTTCAACAGCCTGCCGAGATTCACCATCGCGATCCGGGCGGACCGATGACCCTGCGCTACGACTGCGGCACCGCGAAGGAGCGAGCCCGCGCCCTCAAGGCCGCCACGAGCGCGGTCCGGCGAGGAGACCTCGTCGTGTTCCCCACGGATTCGGCGTACGGCGTGGGAACCGATGCCTTCTCAGCGACGGGCGTCGCCGGACTGCGCCGAGCCAAAGGCCGTGGCCGCGAACTGCCCCTGCCCGTGCTCGTCGGCAGCCCGCAGACCCTGAGCGGGATTGCCACCAAGGTTGGCGATCAGGCACGCCGCCTCATCGAGGACTTCTGGCCGGGCCCGCTCACCCTCATCGTGCGCGCCCAGCCGACCCTCACCTGGGATATCCCGGATGACGGTCTCATCTCGGTCCGGATGCCCCTGCATCCGCTCGCGATCGACCTGCTCCGCCAGACCGGTCCGATGGTGGTGACCGGGGCCAATGCGCCGGGGGAGCCGCTGCCGCGCACCTGTGCGGAGGCGGAACGCCAACTCGGCAATGCGATCGGGATGTACCTCGACGCCGGTGAGCTCGCCCCCATGGACACCAGTTCGATCATCGACGTGACGGGTGCGCAACCGGTCCTGCTGCGTGAGGGTGGTTACTCCGCAGCAGTGCTCGCCGAGTCATGCCCGGGGCTCGTCCTCCCCGCTGGCCCGCCCCCTGGTGCGTAGGATCGCGGTGAACCCGACGAGAGGCGATGACGTGAGCGGATCCAGCGCAGCCCAGCCCGCCCCCTTCTGGGGCCCCGACTTCGCGGAGCTGCGCGATCAGGACCCGCAGATTGCCGGCATCCTCCTCGACGAGCTCGATCGCCAGCGCGGGGGACTGCAGCTCATCGCGAGCGAGAACTTCACCTCCCCGGCCGTGCTCGCCACCCTGGGGTCGGTCCTGAGCAATAAGTACGCCGAGGGCTATCCGGGACGCCGCTACTACGGTGGCTGTGTCGAAGTCGACAAGGCCGAGGTCATCGGCATCGAGCGGGCCAAGGAGCTCTTCGGCGCCGAGCATGCCAATCTTCAGCCGCACAGCGGGGCGAGCGCGAACATCGCTGCCTACGGCGCGTTCGTCAAGCCGGGCGAGACCGTGATGGCCATGAGTCTGTCGCACGGAGGCCATCTCACGCACGGCTCGAAGGTCAACTTCTCCGGCAAGTGGTTCGACATCGTCTCCTACGGCGTGCGACAGGACACTGAGCTCATCGACTATGACGAGGTCCGCGATATCGCGCTCAAGAGTCGTCCCCGGATGATCATCTGCGGTGCCACGGCGTACCCCCGCCTCATCGACTTCGCGGCCTTCCGCGCCGTTGCCGACGAGGTGGGCGCGATCCTCATGGTCGATGCCGCCCACTTCATCGGTCTCGTCGCCGGCAAGGCGATCCCCAGCCCGGTGCCCCATGCTGACGTCGTGACCTTCACCACGCACAAGGTCCTGCGCGGGCCGCGCGGCGGCATGATCCTGTGCCGCGCCGAGCACGCTGCCGCCATCGACAAGGCGGTGTTCCCGATGATGCAGGGCGGTCCGCTTATGCATGCGGTGGCGGGCAAGGCGGTGGCCCTTCGCGAGGCAGCCGCTCCGGAGTTCCAGGCCTATGCGCGGCAGGTCATCACCAATGCGCAGGCGCTGGCGGTGGGGCTCGCAGCGGAGGGCATGCGTCCGGTGAGCGGTGGCACTGACACGCATCTGGCCCTTATCGACATCCAGTCCCTCGGGGTGACCGGAGCCGATGCAGAGGTGCGCTGCGATGCTGGCCGCATCACGCTCAACAAGAACGCGATTCCCTACGACCCGCAGCCGCCCGCGGTGTCGTCCGGGATCCGGGTCGGGACGCCGGCCGTCACGACCCAGGGGATGACCGAGCCCGACATGGTGCAGATCGCCGGCCTTATCGCCCGTGCGGTGCGCGCCACCACTCCGGGGGAGTCCGCCGCGGTCGCCGACGAGGTCTCATCCCTCGTCGCAAAGCACCCGGCCTACCCCCGGGGCTAGGCGGTCGCCGGTGCGCGAATACCTGCTGTGTCTGCTCGTGGCCTTCGCCGTCACGTACCTCACCGTGCCCGTGGTGAAGGTCGTGGCGGTGCGCTGGGGCGCGATGGCGGAGGTGCGCGACCGTGATGTCCACGACACGCCGACCCCGCGACTGGGCGGATTGGCGATGCTGCTCGGGATCCTCGCGGCCCTGCTCGTCGCGAGCAAGCTGCGGATGATGAGCTCGCTCTTCGATGAGGGTGCACGTGAGCCGATCGGCCTGCTCACGGCGGTGGCGGTCATCGTCGCCCTCGGGGTCATCGACGACCGCTGGGGGATCGACGCGCCGGTCAAGCTCGCCGGACAGGTGCTCGCGGGCGGCCTGCTCGCCCTGCAGGGCGTCGCCATCATCTGGCTGCCCATCGGCGGAACGCTCGTGCTCGATCCGCTCACGAGCGTGCTGCTCACCGTCATCGTCGTCGTCGTCAGCATCAACGCGATCAACTTCATCGACGGACTCGATGGTCTGGCCGCGGGCATGGCAGCGATCGCGGGGATCGCCTTCTTCGTCTACGCCTACCTGATGACTGTCGACCTGGGGTTCGAGCGCTCGACACTCGCTGCCCTGTGCTCAGTGCTCGTCGCCGGCGTGTGCCTGGCCTTCCTGCCCTACAACTTCTCGCCGGCCCGGCTCTTCATGGGAGACACCGGGTCGATGCTCCTCGGCCTGCTGCTGGCTGCCAGCAGCATCACGCTGTCGGGCCAGATCGATCCCGGTGCACTGGAGGGCACGACATTCCTGCCCGCGGTCATCCCGATCCTCCTGCCCTTCGCCGTGCTGTCGGTGCCGCTGCTCGACATCGTGCTGGCGATCGTGCGGCGCACCCGC
>CAZLHZ010000086.1:3883-7865 GCA_964559285.1 uncultured Actinomycetes bacterium
TTCCCCCTTCGCCCCTGACAAGGAGCACCTGCACCACCGTCTCGTCGAGGTCGGGCACTCGACCCCGCGCGCGGTGCTCCTCATGTACGCCTGGTCCGCCCTCATCGCGACGACCGCACTGGGCCTGGCCTTTGTCCCGTTCACCTGGGCGCTGGGCTTCCTCGGGGTCGGCATCCTCGCGCTCGCCTCCTGGGTGCTGCATCCGCGCTGGCAGCGGGCGGCCGCGGCCCGGCGGCGCAAGCGTCAGTTGGGCGCCTCCACGAAGGTCGGCTAGCCTGCTGGCGTGACATCAACGACCGGTCGTTCCCTCGACTCCCGCATCCTGCTGTCGGCCGGAGTCAGCGCCCTCGGCGTCGGGGTTGTCGCAACCGTCATCGGCGGCATCGTCTCGGGTGTTCCCGGTGTCCTCGGCGGTGTTCTCGGAACCGTGATCGTCGTCGTCTTCTTCTCCATCGGGCAGTTCATCCTCGGATCGGTCCTCAAGCGCAATCCGGCCATGGCGATGACGGTGGCGATGACGACGTACCTTGTGAAGATCGGTGTTCTCCTCGGCCTGCTGCTCCTGCTCAGGGAGGCCACGGCCTTCAATCCCAAGGTGTTCGGACTGACGATCCTGTGCTGCACTCTCACCTGGACGATTGCCGAAGTGTGGGTGTTCTCACGAGCCAAGGTGCTGTACGTCGATCCCGCGGGCACCCTGCCTCCGGGAGGGCTGTGATGACCCAGCCCTCGCACAGCAGTCGACCCGCGGGGTGGTACCGTTCCGGCGCCACGAAGAGGGCTCCACTTCCTCCGGCCGCGCCCCTGACGGAGTCGGCCTGGATGATTGTGAGCCACCTCGCAACGGGGATCGGTGTCTACGCCTTCATCGGCTGGATAGTGTCTCTCTGGCTCGGCCACCAGGCTGTGCTTGTCGCAGTGGGAGCTCTCATCGGGCTCGCACTCTCGCTCTACCTGATCGTCAAGAGGATTTCGGCCGCGGGACAGAAGGAGGAGGTCACTCGTGTCGGTTGACGCACTGGCGACGGTGGTCCCGGCGGCACCCCTGTGGTGCCATTTCGAGGACCCGGTCAACCCGTGCAGCTTCCCGGCGCCGGGTGCCGAGATCTTCTTCTTCGGCCCGATCTATGAGTTCAACCTCTTCGGCCTCGACATCCACATCTCGAAGGTCGAGATCCTGCTTGCCCTGTCGGTCATCATCGTTGCGGGCTTCTTCCTCTACGCCTTCCGTCGACCGAAGATCGTGCCCCGCGGTGCGCAGAGCGTCGGCGAGATGGGCTACCTCTTCATCCGCGATGGCATCGCCCGCGACGTCATCGGCAAGGAGGGCGATAAGTTCGTCCCCTTCCTCTTCTCGTTCTTCTTCCTCGTCTGGATCCTCAACTTCATGGGGATCGTGCCGGGAGCGCAGTTCCCGGTGACGAGCGTCTTCGCGATCCCGGTCGCCTTCGCCGTCATCGTGTATCTCACGTGGGTGCCGCTGGGCATCTACCGACAGGGCTTCATCGGGTTCTTCAAGAACATGATGTTCCCGCCCGGTGTCCCCAAGCCGATGTACGCCCTGCTCGCGCCGATCGAGTTCATCTCATACATCATCGTGCGGCCGTTCACGCACGCGGTGCGACTCTTCGCCAACATGTTCGCCGGCCACCTGCTGATCGCGACGTTCAGCATCGCCGCCTTCTACCTGATCAGTGCCAACGTCCTCGGCATCCTCGGTTCGGTCGCATCCTTCTCGGTCGCGGTCGCGCTCACCGGATTCGAGGTGCTCATCCAGGCGCTTCAGGCCTACATCTTCACCCTGCTCGCGGCGGTCTACATCGCGGGCGCCCTGCACGCCGACCACTAGACGGACCCACAGACCGGCGGACCCACCGCCGGCCAGGAAGCAAAGGACAGGTTATGTCGTTCCTCGCGGAAGTCACCGGATCGATCGGCTCCATCGGCTACGGCCTCGCCGCCATCGGCCCCGGCATCGGCATCGGCATCATCTTCGGCCAGGGCGTTCAGGCCATTGCCCGCCAGCCTGAGGCGTACGGCGTCATCCGGCAGAACATGCTGCTGGGCTTCGCTCTCGCTGAGGCGCTGGCGCTCATCGGCTTCGTCGTCCCCTTCGTCTTCGGCGCCTAGGTCGTCGCGATGCCCACGTGGTTGATCCTCGCCTCCGGCGGGGGAGGGGAAGAGTCACCGAGCGTCCTGCCGGTTCCACCGCAGGAGTTCGTGATCGGTCTCATTGCGTTCCTCGTGGTGTTCGGCCTGCTCGCGAAGGTCGCCCTGCCGCGGATCAAGCGCACCCTGCAGGAGCGCGCCGACGTGATCGAGGGCGGCATCAAGCGCGCCGAAGAGGCGCAGAGTGAGTCGAACCGTCTGCTCGAGGAGTACCGCGCCCAGCTGGCCGGTGCCCGCGAGGAGGCCTCGGCGATCCGCACCCAGGCCCAGGCCGATCGCGCCGCGATCATCGAGGAGGCGCGGGCCGAGGCCCGCGCCGCAGCCGCCACGGTGACGGCCCAGGCCGAGGCGCAGCTGGCGGCAGAGCGCGCCCAGGCGATGGCCCAGCTGACCCGCCAGGTCGGTGAGGTTGCCGTCACGCTGGCCAGCAAGGTCGTCGGTCAGTCCCTGACCGACGATGCCCGGATCAGTGCCACGGTGGACTCGTTCCTCGCGGACCTTGAGGCGAAGGCGGAGGCGGCACGCTGATGCTCGGAGCCAGCCGGGGGAGCCTTGCGGCGCTCTCCGCGATGATCGACACCCGTCGGACGGACCCTGCCATGGGCACGCTCGGTGCGGAGTTGTTCGCGGTGTGCGATCTGCTCGGCCGCGACAAGCAGTTGCGTGTCGCCCTGGCGGACTCCGGTCAGCCGTCCGCGACCCGCGAGGGAGTGGTGCGCCAGCTCTTCGGCTCGCGAGTGTCCGCGCTGGCGGTCGACGTGCTCGTGGCGGTGGCCGCGAGCCGCTGGTCGACCGATGAGGACCTCGTGGCGGCCGTGGAGTCGCTTGCCGATCAGGCGGTGTTCATCACAGCCGAGGGGAACTCCACCCTCGACTCGACGGAGGACGAGATCTTCCGCTTCGGTCGCGCCGTCGACGCCTCCTCGGATCTGCAGATGACGCTCACCGATCCGGCCTTGGCCGGAGCCGCCAAGTCGGCAATCGTCCGGGACCTCCTCGCCGGACGGGCGACGGAGGCCACCCGCACCGTGCTCGAGTTCGCGGTGAGCCACCTGCGCGGCAGGCGCATCGATGCCGTCGTCGACGAGCTGGCCGATCTGGCCGCTCGCCAGCGGCAGCGCATCGTCGCTGAGGTCCGCGTCGCCCAGCCGCTGACCGCGGAGCAGGAGCGGCGACTGTCCGCTGCCCTGACCCGGCTCAAGGGCCGCACCGTTCGACTCAATGTCGCCATCGACCCCGAGGTCCTCGGTGGCGTTCACATCAAGGTGGGTGACGAGGTCATCGATGGCACCGTCGCCTACCGCATGGAGCAGGCCCGACGGGCCCTCCTCGGTTAGTCCAGACAGCACACACACCCGAAGCATCGAGAGAGAGCAGGACACCATGACGGAACTGTCGATCCGGCCGGAGGAGATCCGGGATGCGATCGAGCGGAACGTCGCGGCTTACTCGCCCGCAACCGCTCGCGAGGAAGTCGGACGCGTCGTCGAGACCGGTGACGGCATCGCCCGAGTCGAGGGCCTGCACTCGGCCATGACCAACGAGCTGCTGGAGTTCGAGGGCGGGCTGCTGGGTGTCGCGCTCAACCTCGACGTCCGCGAGCCGATCGCGGCCGAGGGTCGCCGCATCCTCGAGGTCCAGGCCCCCACTGTGGTCCAGCGCCAGCCGGTGCATGAGCCCCTGCAGACGGGCATCAAGGCCATCGACGCCATGACCGCCATTGGTCGCGGCCAGCGCCAGCTCATCATCGGTGACCGCCAGACCGGCAAGACCGCGGTCTGCCTCGACACCATCCTCAACCAGAAGGCCAACT
>CAZLHZ010000087.1:0-4237 GCA_964559285.1 uncultured Actinomycetes bacterium
AGAAGGCCCCCGGCAGCCAGGCGGTGAAGGACCCGGTGACCGGCTGGCCATCGACGTCGAGGTGCGGATTGCCGAGGGTGAGCGACCAAGCACCCCCAGCGGAGAACTGCAGGGCGAGGACCGACATGTGCGGCCCGCCCTGGGCATCCGTGGCGACGTACATCCCACCCCGCTGGGTGCGATCCTCCTCGGCCCAGGTGCCCATGTCCTGGGTGTTCCCCATGAACCGCCACCCGGTGCCACCGGCCGTCGCCCGCGTCGTGGTGTCGCCGCAGTTGGTGACGCTGTAGCAGGACGACAGGCTTGGATCCCAGTCGATGTGGACGGGTCGACCGCTGATCGTCATGGTGCGTCCGGTGCTGTCGTTCCCGGCGACCGAGATGCGCAGGTCGCGTGACAGGGAGGTCGTCATGCGCGGCACCCAGGTCCCGGTGCGGATGACGAGGGTGATTTCGGCGTCGAGCAGGTCGGTGTCGAAGCCTCCGGGACGGGTGTCATCCCGGTCCCAGGCGCCCCCGAGTGCCCAGTTGAACGAGGACACGTCGCCGGCCAGCGTCGACACTGTGGCGGTGAGCCCCGCCTCGGCATAGTTCACCGGCTCCCCGCCCACCTCCACCGACACGGACTCGACGCACATCTCGGCGCTGGCATCCGCGCAGACCGGCCAGTCCGACTCGGGCAGGGTCACCGACGCGGCGGCCCCGGGCAGGGTGACCGGCAGGGCGGCGGGCAGGGCAAGGAGGAGACCGGCGGTGGCCAGACTGGCGACCGCGGCCCGACGGGAGCGAAGGCGCATGGGCAGACGATACGCGCGGGGAGCCTCCAAGGCTCGACCTGCGGCCCTCCGCGACCCCGTGGGATGCTGATCCCGGCCCGGTGCGGGATCGGGCCGTTCCCCGGCACCCGGAAAGGGCGTCATGTCAGGCAACGCCGTCTACCGCTTCCAGAACACCTCCGTCCTCGCGGTCACCAGTGTGGAGGCGCCGATCGTTGTCACCTCCGATGAGATTGACGAGCGCCTGGCACCGGCGTACGCCTCCATGGGGGTCACGGGCGGACTGCTCGCCGGGCTGGCCGGCATCAAGGAGCGCCGGTGGTGGCCGGAGGACGTGAGCTTCGCTGATGCCGCCGCCCTCGCGGGCGCCAAGGCCCTCGCCGAGGCCGGGGTGGATGCCGGTCGCGTGGGCCGGCGCGTCGACCCGTCAGTGAGCCGGGCAAATCTCGTGCCGTCGGCGGCGGTCGATGTCCACCATCCGCTCGCCCTGCCGACCTCGTGCCTGAACTTCGGCCTGTCGATCGCCTGCCTCGGCTTCATCAACGGCATGCATCTGGCGAGCACCATGATCGATGCCGGGCAGATCGACTACGCGATCATCGTCGACGGTGAGGGCAGCCGTCGGCCGCAGGAGCTCACCATCGACCGCCTGCTGCAGCCCGGCGCCACCCGCCAGGACCTCATGGACAACTTCGCGACCCTCACCCTCGGCTCTGGTGCCGCCGCGATGGTGCTCGGCCGATCGGATCTGCATCCCGACGGTCACCGCTTCGTCGGAGGAGTGTCGCGCGCGGCAACGCAGCATCATCGGCTGTGCGTCGGCAGCATGGACGGAATGACGACGGATGCGCGCGGCCTGCTCGAGGCCGGTGTCGAGCTGTCCCGTGACACGTGGACCGCTGCGGCGGAGCACTTCGACTGGTCGAATCTGGACTGCTACGTCATCCATCAGGTGTCGATGGTGCACACGCGCGCCATCACTGAGGCTCTCGGCATCGACATCACACGTGTGCCGATGACGTTTCCGATGTTCGGCAACATCGGCCCGGCATCTGTGCCCTTCACGCTTGCGCACGCTGCCGCCGACCTCACCGGCGGACAGCGCGTCGGCTGCCTCGGCATCGGCTCGGGCCTCAACGCGATGGCGATCGAGATCGCCTGGTGATGGTGCGGTCCGCACCGGCCGCACTGCCGCCACCTGCAATCGGACTGGATCCGCGGTGGTCACGTCTGGTGACGGCGTACGACGCCCACGGGACCACGCGCACCTGGCACATCCTCGGCTCGCATGCCGGGGCTCGATCCACCGAACCAGTGCGCATGGTGCTGCTGTGCGTGCACGGCAATCCGACCTGGTCCTATCTGTGGCGGCAGGTCATCGCTCGTGCACCTGCCGATGTGCGCGTCATCGCGGTCGACCAGCTCGACATGGGATGGTCGGAGCGCACCGGTGTCGAGCGGTGCCTCGCTGATCGCGTGGCTGACCTTGCCGGACTCATCGATGCCCTCGCGATCAAAGAGCCGATCGTCACGGTCGCGCATGACTGGGGTGGCCCGGTGTCACTCGGCTGGGCCGTGACGCAGGTTGAACGGCTCGCCGGTGTCATCCTGACGAACACCGCCGTGCATCAGCCCGAAGGATCACCGGCACCGGCGCTCATTCGCCTCGTGCGCTCCCGGCCACTGCTGTCGCTCATGACGGTGCGCACCCGTGGCTTCCTGCGCGGCACGTTGGCCCTGTCCCGTCGGGCCACCGGTCACGGTGTCGGTGCGGAGGCCGAACGCGCCTATCTCGCGCCCTACGCCACCGCTGATCGACGTCGTGCGATCGGCATGTTCGTCGCCGACATCCCGCTGCGGTCAACGCATCCGAGTGCCGCGACCCTCGCCGGGATCGCGGTGGGACTGGAGCGGCTGCGCGATGTCCCCACCCTGCTGCTGTGGGGTCCGCAGGATCCGGTGTTCTCCGACCTCTATCTGCGCGATGTCCGGGCGCGTCTGCCGCACGCGGACGTGCACCGATATGAAGGAGCCGGCCATCTCGTGGTCGAGGACGCACCATCGGCCGTCGATGATCTGCTGCGCTGGGTGGAGGGACTGCGGGCTCCGGCACCACCTGCGCGGGCGAGTGCCGCATCCACGGGCGGGCGCATCTGGTCGGCCCTGGCGGAACGCGCGGATGATGCTGCGCTTTCCGTGGTGGAGTGCGGCCGGGATCGGCGTACGACGTGGGCCGAGCTCGCCGCCCGGGTCGATGACCTTGCCCGCGGACTGGGGTCGATCGGCATCACCCGCGGTGACCGCGTCGCCCTGCTCATCCGACCGGGCATCGACCTCATCGCCTGTGCCTATGCCTGCTGGCGGATCGGTGCGGTCATCGTCGTCGCCGACAGCGGTCTGGGGGTCCACGGCATGCGACGGGCGCTGCGGGGCGCGGCACCACGTCATGTCATCGGTGTGCCTGCGGGCCTGCTGCTCGCGCACCGTGTACGGATTCCCGGTCGGCGCATCGCGGTGCAAGCGCTGGAACGGCTGGCGATGCGTGGTCGTGCACTGCCGATGCCAGCGGCACCGGAGCGCGTGGACGATGCTGTGATCGCCTTCACCTCGGGTGCAACCGGTCCGGCGAAAGGTGTCGTCTACCGTCACGATCAGCTCGAGGCGCAGCGGGATGCGATCGTGCAGCACTATGCACTCACCTCGAGTGATGCGCTCGTCGCGGCCTTCGCTCCGTTCGCCGTCCTCGGTCCGGCACTTGGTATCGCCTCAGCGGTGCCGGACATGGACGTGACGGCGCCGAGCACGCTCACCGCACGCGCCCTCGCTGAGGCGGCTCGCGCGATCGACGGAACCATCATGTGGTCCTCACCCGCTGCCCTGACGAATGTCGTGGCCACGGCCGAGTCACTTGACGCGGATGATCGCCGTGCTCTCGCCAACCTGCACACGGTGATGGTCGCGGGTGCTCCGGTGCGCCCGGCGCTGCTGCGCGCCGCGGCCCGCGTGATGCCCAAGGCGCGCATGACGACGCCCTACGGGATGACGGAGGCACTGCCGCTCACGGAGGCCACGCTGGAGGACATTGAGAACGCGACGACGGCGCGCGGTGTTCTTGTCGGTGCTCCACTGCCCGGGGTTCGCATCTCCATTGATCCGCTCACGGATGACCCGACCACGGGTGAGGTCATCGTCACGGCTGACTATGTCAAGGACCGCTACGACCAGCTCTGGGCGACACAGTCACGCACCGCTGTCGGTGCATCGCATCGCACCGGTGATGTCGGTCATCTCGACGAGCACGGCCGACTGTGGATCGAGGGCCGCCTTGGTCATGTCCTGCACGCGGCATCCGGTCCGGTGACCCCGGTGGCCATCGAGCAGGCTGCTGAATCCATTGCCGGGGTGACGATGGCCGCCTGCGTCGGTGTGGGTCCGTTGGGCGCCGCGGTCCCCGTGGTCGTC
>CAZLHZ010000087.1:4247-7839 GCA_964559285.1 uncultured Actinomycetes bacterium
TCCCCTGCCCGGGGTGCCGCGGGCGCCAGCGGCCGGTGGGGGCCGGTGGGGGGCCGCGTCCCCGTGGTCGTCGTGACAACGGATCCCGGCGTACGCCGATCCCGACTCATCCCGCAGTCGGTCACCGGTCTTGAACCAGACGAGGGCGCACTGTCCGGTATTCGCCGCGTGGTGCGGGAGCAGACCGGTGTGGACATTGCCGCGGTGCTCGCGGTCCCCGCACTGCCGGTGGACATTCGTCACAACTCCAAGCTCGACCGTGCGCGCATCGCGTCATGGGCGGAGCGAGTACTCGCCGGTGGCCGGATGGGCCGACCATGACGGGTCGGTGCGCATGAGGGTCCTGGTCACCGGTGGGCGAAGTCTGCTCGCGCGGCATGTCGTGCAGCAGCTCATGGATCGCGGTGATGACGTGGTCGTGCTGCAGCGCACGTCATCGGGACTGGCCTGTGATGAAGTGCTCGGTGATATCACCGATGCGGGTGCGGTGGGGCAGGCCGTGCGTGGCGCCGAGGCGATCATCCACTGTGCGGCTCGCGTGTCGGTGACGGGACCGTGGTCGGAATTCGAGCGGGTCAATGTCGTGGGCACGCGGGTCCTTCTCGCGGCAGCCCGTGCTTCCGGGGTGCGCCGCTTCATCCACATCTCGACGCCCTCGGTTGCCCACATCGGCCGGTCACTCGTGGGTGCGGGTGCGGGTCCGGCAGAGCCGGACCGGGCGCGCGGTCACTATGCCCGCAGCAAGGCGATGGCCGAACTCGAGGTCGTGGCCGGGGACGGCCCCGACCTCGCGGTGGTAGCACTGCGCCCGCATCTGGTGTGGGGCCCGGGGGATGAGCAGCTCATCGGCCGCATCGTGTCGCGGGCGCGGCAGGGCCGACTCGTCATCCTCGGCAGCGGTGCCGCGCTCATCGACACGCTCGTCGTCGAGAACGCAGCGGATGCGATCATCCATGCGCTCGATCGTGCGGAGCACCCGCAGGTGCGGGGTCGAGTGTTCGTCCTGTCCAATGGCGAACCGCGGCCGGTGGCCGAGCTGCTGTGCGAGATTGCGCGTGCGAGCGATGCGCCAGTGCCACGGCGACATGTGCCGGTGCGTGTCGCGTGGCTGGCGGGCTGGATGGCCGAGCGTGTATGGCGCACTCTCGGCAAGAGCACGGACCCCCCGATGACGTCCTTCCTTGCTGAGCAGCTGTCGACCGCGCACTGGTTCGACCAGCGCGAGGTGCGTCGCGTGCTTGAGTGGACACCGAGAGTGTCGATCGATGAGGGCCTGCGGCGCCTGGCGGCGGAGGACGTTCCCGAAGCCTGACGTGCCTGCGTGGTAGCCTCGCGCCATGCCCGATCGTGAGAACTGGTCCGGCCTGCTGTTCGTCGGGGGCATCTCCCGATCTGGAACGACGATCCTCTGCACGGCTCTGGATTCGTCCCCCGAGGTCTCGATGGGTGCAGAGCTCATGGGGCAGCCCGGCACGGATATGCCGGAGATTGTCGCCAGCATCCCCGACCTCGCGGAGCGCGACACGGCCTCGCTGCTTCAGTACGCCGTGAAGCTGCGCGGTGAGCCGGTCCGGCGTCGCGCCATGGTGCTGTGGGCGCGCGCGGGACTCACCGGATCCGACCTGATCACCGCGAGCGACCTCATCCAGCACACGCCCCTGGATGATCCGATGTATCAAGCCAAGTTCGCTGCCTACGCAACCCGTGAGCGGTCACGACGTGAGGGCACGTCATGGTTTGGATTCAAGTGGAACAACGGCAACGTGGCGGGAGCCAAGGAGACGTTCCCCGAGTCCAAGTTCATCGCCATCATCCGTCACCCCAGTGATGTCCTGCGCTCAGGGCAGCAGGCAGGGAAGAGTTTTGACAAGGATCCCGAGCAGGTCATCAAGGCCTGGGCCACAACAGCCGAGCGATACGAGCAGTTTGCTGCGCGATTCCCGCATGACTTCGCTCGCATTCGCTACGAGGACCTCGTGACCTGGCCGGAGTGGTCGCTGCGGAGCCAGCTTGATCATCTGCAGGTGCCGTTCCACGATGCCATGGCCCATCACGAGGACTATGACTCCGTGATCCTGTCGGGGCGACACATCAATGAGGCGGCACTTCGTCGGCCGATTCAGGTGCCCAAGTCTGTTCTGCCGAAGAGCACGCTGGAGGTTCCTGCCGAACTCCCTGAAGCTTGGCGCCAGACTCTCGGTGAGCAACTCGACAGTCTCGGTTACACACTCGGAAGTGTGCGCCCCCTGCCGCCGCCGGATGCGCCTGACCTCACCCCGGGAGAGTTCGATCAGGCCGATGGGCAGCCATCCGCCGAGGTCCAGCGAGTGTCGACCACGGCGGTCGAAGAGGCGCTGGCCGAGCTGTCTGCGGGCCATCGAGCGGTCACGTATCAGGAGTTCGTGCGACTTGACGCCGAGCCCGGCAGCGGGTACCTGCTGCTGCGCCACGATGTTGGTGACGATCTCGACGGTGCCCTGGAGCTCGCGCGATGGCAGCACGCTCGTGGGCTGCGCGCCACCTATGTGCTCGATCCAGATGCGTGGTATTTCCCCGTGGCCACTCACGCACAGCGATCCCTGCCCACACGATTGGTGACCACGGCAGTGACCCTGCGCGAGCTCGGTCACGAGCTTGCTCTGGGTGCCCGTGAGGCTGCGCCCCACGTACCGGTGAGGGAGATCGAAACCCTCGCGTCGCTCGGCATGCCGATCGTCGGTATCGCCTCCCGAGGGATCTCCATCCCCCCCGATGACCTGAGTGCGTCGGGCATCTCCTACGACGCCGATGATCTCCTGATCGACCGCCGCATCACCCTCAACCCCTCGGGCGGGTCGGTTGAGGAGGGCGTCACGGGTCGCCGGGTGCGTTCCGACGAGTCGGTGCGCGCCCTCACGACAACATCCTGACGCGGTCTCCCCGGACGGGTGCGAGATCAGCAGAGGGACGCGAGGTGCGTGGTAGCGTCCACGCGTGGTGAACTTCCCCGCTGCCTACCTCGACAGCTTCCTTGAGCATGTGGCCCGGCCGGATTCGAACGTCGTCGTCATGACCTATGCCGATCTCGACTTCGCCGGGGATGTGAACTACGAGGACAACTATCCTGTGGAGCGCGCACTCTGGCAGGCGAAGGTGGCGTCCGGAGAGATCGACCCGACGAAGGTGTACCTCTTCCTCCAGCACGACGTCGACAGTCGACCCGAGCTCACGATGCGCATGCTGCGCGTCCAGGAGCGTCTCGGGATCCGATCCACCCTCATGATCTTCAATAAGTCGATCAACCGCTCAGTGCTTGAGCAGGAGAAGCGCATCGAGTTTGTCGACTACGACCTGGAGATGGACCTGTTAGCGGATCTGACCTCGCGCGGCTGGGGAGTCGGCTACCACAGCAATGCGTTGGAGAGAGCAGGGCTGGATTTCGACCGGGCTGGTGATTTCTTCCGGCAGGATGTTGCGGAATTGCGCCAGCACTTCGACATCCGATTCTTCTGCCCTCACGGCGGCTCTCGGACCCCAGACGGCCGCAGCAACGTCGACTACGGGATGCCCGAGGATATGCGCCACGAAGTGCGCTGGACCCTCAATCGCAACA
>CAZLHZ010000088.1:0-907 GCA_964559285.1 uncultured Actinomycetes bacterium
AGCACCGGTGCTGAGCGGCTCCTCAGGCACACGCAAGGTGTTCGTTGCAGCCCTGAGCTGGCCGACTATGCCAGCCCCTGCGCTCGCTGCACGGGACTGCGACGACGTCAGCTGGCTGGCTGCTCCGGACCTGTGTCAGACCTCTCGCATCAACGACATTGAGTCCTGGTCGCAGACTGCCTCGGACGGTGTCTTCGCCTGGGATGTCACTGCCGTCGATCTTGCGCTGCCCAATCAACCTGCCTGCAACGACATGGCCTGGCGCAGCGCGACCGTCACGGCAGCGGCAGATCTCGGCTACGACCTCGTCAATGGCGACTTTTCCGCGATGGCGCTCCTCATGCCCCCGGGAGTCACCTGTATTCCCACGGCTTACGCCTATGTTGGGTCGGGGACGTGGAATGTCGATCCGTGGTGGAGTCTGTCCGTCTACGGCTACCGCTACTCGTACAAGCAGGTCCTCGTCCATGAGCTCGGCCATAGTCTCGGCCTGCCCCATGCCAACAATGCCACCTGCACTCAGTCAGGAACGGCTGTGAGCATGACCTACAGCGGAACGTGCACCCATCATGAGTACGGTGACATCTTCGATCCCATGGGCAGCGCCTTCAGCAGTTCGATGTACAACCCGATCTTCTCCGATGATCTGGGTTGGGTTCCGTCAGAGGATCGCGTCACCCTCAGTCCGTTCACCGCAGGACAGTCCTCGAGTTCGATAGCGGTGGCACTGGCTGGCTATGCCAATGTCAATGCCGGTGTGCGGGTGGTTGACATTGAACTTCCACCGCCCACATCGGGTGCGCTGGCGGGTCAATCCCCGGGCCGGGTCTACGTCGAATACAAGCAGGAGATCGGCATTGACACGACGTTCCAGTGGTACAACGAACCTGGGAAGAAGGTCTATCTG
>CAZLHZ010000088.1:917-1241 GCA_964559285.1 uncultured Actinomycetes bacterium
CCCTATGCCGCTGCACTGAGTGTCGGGCAGGCAGATCCCGATCTTGTCATGAATTGCCGCGTGAGCTACCTCATCGACACGGCGCCTCTCACGACAGATGTCGAGGATGCCGGCCTTGATCCCGGCGAGTCATGGACTGATCCAACCTCCGGTCTGACAGTCAGTTTCACCTCACGTGCCGTCGACTTGACCTCAGCAACTGTCACGGCAGCATGGATCAGTGCCATCCCGCAGCCACGGAATGTGCAGGTCACGTCCACCGGCCCCGGTGCCGTCAGCGTGTCATGGGACCCCCCGACAATTCTCACGGGTGTGACCGGATAC
>CAZLHZ010000088.1:1251-7760 GCA_964559285.1 uncultured Actinomycetes bacterium
TGCACGAGGCGGCGCTGGCGGCGGCGGCCCCGCCAGAGTGCGGCGGGCTCCAGCCGGCGGCGGCGGCGGCGGCGGCGGCGGGGAGGGCGGCGGTGGCGGAGAGCGGCGGGCTCCAGCCGGCTGATGGAAGTCACACTCGTGAGTGACACCGGGCTGAATGTCGACATGCTGGATCGGCAGACGTGCTCCGTGGCCGTTGACACGAGGACATGCACATTCACCGGACTGCGACACAACACCACCTACATGGCACTTGTGGGAACGGCGGGTGTCGCATCGGCAGCCGTGGCAGGCGTGAAGACGTGGACCTATCCACCCGCCTCTATCGAGACCCCACGCGTCAAGCTGACGCCTCAGAACGTGACGATTGCGAGCATTGGTCACTACTACTCAGCCTCCCCGGAGAGGTACGGCCTGAAATTCCGCCTCACGGCATCACCGCAACTCATCCCGAACAACCTGCCGGATGCCTATTCGGGCTTCTGCTACAGCCCGGCCAGCGGATGGTCATCGCAGTACTGGTCGTGGACTGATGGAGCTCCCCTCGGTGACTTCATCTGGGGATCCGGCACGTCTTTGAATGCCAATCAGAGATACCACTGCATCATCAACCCCTACCGGTCCGATGCCGGATTCGCTGACGATGATGTGGAGACGCCCACCTTCACCACGTCGCTGGGAGCCTGGCCGGTGCCTGCGACGCCCAGCGCTCCGCGCGTCTCCGCGGGTGCGGGCAGAGTGAGCGTGTCATGGACAGCACCTTCAGACAATGGCACCGACATCCTGCGCTACCGCGCCACGACAGCGGGAGGAGGGGCGTCGTGTGAGTCAGCGACTCTCTCCTGCGACATCACCGGCCTAGGTCGGGGCACCTATCAGGTCTCGGTCGCCGCAATCTCATCAGCAGGAACCTCCGAGTCCTCGGTCCTGTCCGAGGCCGTGACGATTCTGGAAACCCCTGGCGCCCCGGGATCCGTGAGTGCCACGCGCGCTGGATCCGGTGCAGTGAGGGTGTCATGGTCCGCCGCGGCAGGAAATGGATCAGCCGTCACGGGCTACTCCGTGACCGCATCCGGCGCTGGCGGTCAGAAGTGCACGACGACCGTCGCCACCACACCGGATCCACTCACGTGTGACGTCAGCGGGCTGGTCAACGGGACGAGCTACACCTTCGCGGTCACGGCGACGAACAGTGACGGCACAGGTCCGAGCCGAGTCTCCGCATCGATCATCCCCGCTGGTGTGCCCGGTGCACCGACGGGCGTGTCGGGCCGTCCAGGCAATGAGCGGGTGAGCCTGTCCTGGTCAGCACCGTCAGCTACCGGCGGCCTGCCCATCACCGGCTACTCCGTGACCGTGGTGCCGGCCGCCGGATCGTGTGTCGTGTCCGCAGAAGCGGCAACGTGCACAGGTCTGGCCAACGGCACGGCGTACACCTTCTCGGTCACCGCAGCCAACGAGGTCGGGGATTCGGCGCCCAGTGGTGTCAGTACGCCGGTGATCCCCCGCACGGCACCCGGTGTACCCACGGGGGTGAGCGCGAGCCGGGCGGGATCGGGAGTGCTGCGTGTGACCTGGGTGGCGCCACAGTCCACGGGCGGGGTGCCGATCAAGGGCTACGTCGTGTCCGTCGTGGCCGCTGCCGGAGCGGCCAGCGGGTCCTGCACCATCTCCGGCACGGCAGCGACCTGCTCGGGGCTCACGAACGGGAAGGCCTACCAGTTCCGGGTGGCCGCGAGGAATGAGGCGACCCTCACCTCGGCGCCATCTGTCGCGTCCACCGCCCTCGCGCCCGGGGTGGCTCCGAATGTCCCGACGGCCATCACGGTGACAAAGCTGAGTTCCACCTCGGTCAAGGTCGCCTGGAAGGCGCCGGCGCAGACCGGTGGCCTGCCCATCACCGGCTACACCGTGACCCGCTCCGGCTCCGCCAAGACGTGCACCACCAGCGGGGTCGCCACCCTCAGCTGCACGGTCACCGGGCTGTCGAGGGGCGTGGCCTACAGGTTCGCGGTGACGGCCCGCAACGACGCCGGTCGTTCGTCCGCCAGCCCCTGGAGCACCGCGATCACCCTGTCCTAGCCTCCTGAGTTGAACTGGATTCAAGGAGTGCCTAGCATGCTGGGGTCCGCCCCCCTCCGAAAGGCACGGCGATGGCTAGGAGACCTTCTCCGCTGAGCGGGTACGTCGACCCCGGAGATCCGGCCGACCGTCCCCGCCCGGGCGCGGGGCGTGCCGGGCGACCTCGGGGCAGGGGCCGACTGGTGGTCGTCATCCTTCTCCTCGCCATCCTCGGCGTCGGCGGCAGCTATATGGGGATCCGGAGCACCCTCGCCAGCTCGGTGACCATCAACAGTGGATCTAGCGTGGAGTTCGGCCAGGGCTCGGTGCCCATGATCGCCTGCGACACGAGCATCGACACGTCCATCAGCCAAGCCTGGTCATCGTCGTCATCGTCCTTCCGAGTGGCGACCGTCATCTTGTCCAATCTCAACAAGGCTTCATCGAGTGCCAACAACGGTGGGTGTGGCGGCAAAGACATCTCGGTGAGCCTGGTGAAGTCCGATGGCAGCCTGCTGGCCATCGGCACCGGCAGTCAGACGAGTGTGACCGTGACCGTGCCGACCTCGGATGGCTCGGCCACGACATCCGCTGGCGGGTTCAGCGCATCCATCTCCGGCAGCACCCTCACGATCACCCTGGCCGCCGGAGTGTCGATCGCACCGGGGGATGTCTCCCGGCTGGCCCTGACGACCTCGGCGTAGGACCACTATGCGCCGAGTGCTCATCGGGTCCCTCGTCACCGCGGTTGTCGCCGTTCCCCTCGCACTCGCGGTGGCGCCCGCGGTGCAGGCCGACATCGCGATCGTGCGACCGGTCAGCGACTGGGTCGTGACCGCGAGTGGAAACACGACGCTCACGGGAGTCACGGTGAGCGGATTCGGCAGCGACGACATCCTGCTGTCGATCGCCTTGAGCAATGCCGGAGCCACTCGATTGAAGTTCACCTACGGCAGCGGGCGTAGCCGCACGAACCTCACCGGCAGCTCGCCAGCGACCCAGTCGGTGTCGCTCACCTACGGCTACTGCGACTCGACCTCGGGCACACAGAACGGCATCACCTGCACGACCTCCAATGCCATGGCCAGTTTCACGCGCATTGCCGTTGTCGGCAGTCAGGATTCCGTCAACACCCTTCTGGGGATGCTGGAGTATGTCGGCGACGGCACGAGCAGTGGCACCCCGCTCGTCGTCATCAATGCCACGGTCAACGTCCCGGGAACGGCGTACTTCTTCGATGGGACCACCGACCATTACTACCGGGCGCTCGGCTTCCCGTCGACGTCGAGTGGCTCGCTGCCGGCGGGCACGGCCGGTGATCCGATGTACTACTGCAACGGGTCCGATGACACGACCTTCGTCAACTCGGTCCTGACGAACGCCGGGATCACGCTGTCGCGGTCCGCAACTGGGTCGGCCAACTGCACCTGGTCGGTGGCCAATCGACTTGCCCGGGCATCCACCTTCAAGGGTCAACGGGGCTATCTCGCCAACATCACCTCGGCGGATGAGAACAACCTGCTCTCCAGTGCACTCGCGGGCGCGACCAACGTGTGGATGGGTGGGACCGACGGTGATGCCTGCGGCAACACCTCCTACACCCAGGCGACGAACCTGAGTGATGCGGAATACCGCTCATCGTCGTTCGTCTCGGTGAGCTGCACCGCGCCCCAGATCGGATCGGGGCCGGGCGTGTCGGCGGGAAGTGGATCGATCGACGGGTCGAGCAGTGACACGGGTGGCACCGAGGGTGCGTGGCGCTGGTACGACGGACCCGAGGCGGGCACCGTGTTCTGGAAGTACCTCAACTTCGGGGCGACCTCGTGGCGGACCTGGGCATCGGGAACGGAGCGCTCTGCCTACAACTACACCCCGAGCGACGTGAATGGCTCCGGGTCGTCGAGCACCTTCTCCCGCCCCGGTTATACGAGGTGGTGCTGGGTTTCGGGGGGATGCGTCGAGCCGAACAACAGTTCGTCTTCCTTCACTTTCGGTGGTGTCTCGAGTTCGACCCAAGGCGAGGACAGCATCGTCTTCAACTGGAACGGCAACTCTGGCTACTGGAACGACCTGCATGAGAGTGAGCCCACGGTGGGCTTCTACGGATTCATCGTGGAGTACGGCGGACTCGGTGACTTCACCGGCGTGGTCCGCGTGACCAAGCCGATCCTCTACAGCGCCCCGTCACGCACGATGCCGTCCGTGGTGCCGGTTGATCCGCGGGCGACATCGGTCACCTTGCCCTCCGACATGGCGATCAGCGGGCCGACGAATGCCCTCATGTGCATCAATGAGTCTGATTCCTCCGGGACGGTGCTGGCATCGCCTGGCGCCTCAGACCTGCGATTCGATGTGGACACGAAGGGTTCATCGGACAATGCCACGGGCAGCAATGCTGTGCGAGGTGATCGATCTACAGCCGTGCAGCTGCAGAGCACGACGTCGAACGTGACCACGCGTGTGAATGCCTCCGGTGGCGTCCAGGCCTATCTGCCGAGCGGGACGCTCACCACCTCGCGCTATGTGCGGATCCGCACGGTGGCGTTGAGCTCGGCGACCGCGACGGCGGCGGAGGGGGCCGCCTGCGCGAACTTCTCCACCGGCGCCTCGCAGACCATTGAGCTGCGCCCCTACGACCTGACCCAGACGGTGCAGCGGGGAACCGTGACCTCGCGGTTGTGACGGGACCGTCCGTGAAGGCGCGGAGGCCCTTCACCATGCTGTCCACAGGCGGGAATGAGGACTGGTGCTACGTCGGGTCGCATCCCCACAGTGGTCGAGGCCGCAGTCCGCGGTCGAACCGTGCGGCACCGGTGTGACCGGTGCGAACCCTGGGGAGTTCCTGATGAATGACATCCTGGTGACGGTCGTCGGCAATGTCGTGACCGACGTGACCCTGCGATTCACGGCGAAGGGGGATCCGGTCGCGAACTTCCGGATGGCCTCGAACCCGCGGCGCTACGACTCCGAGGCGCAGGAGTGGATCGACGGCGAGTCGGTCTACCTGTCCGTGGCGTGCTACCGCTCGCTGGCCCAGAACGTGGCCGAGTCCCTGCGCAAGGGGCTGCCGGTCATCGTGACCGGTCGCCTGCGCGTGCGCCGGGTCGACAAGCAGGTGGGTGAGGAGACCGTCGCCCAGCACTACGTCGACATCGACGCCACGACGGTGGGCCCGAACCTGCAGTGGACCACCGCCGAGGTGACCCGGGCGAAGACCGTGGAGGTGGAGGGCCTGGAGAGGCGGGCCATCGCCGAGGCCCTCGCCGCGGTCGACGCCGCGGCCGCCTAGCCGCGCCTCTCCCGGCGCGGTGGCATTGCGCCCATCACGTGCCGGCGCGGTGGGGAAGGGCTGATGATCGGCCTTTCCCCACCGCGCATCCGTCACGTCACCGGATTCGGGTTACGGTCCCCGGTGGCTACTGCACGAGGCAGCGCAGGTCACCGGAGGGCAGGCGCATCCGGCTGTTCGGGGTCGGGACGGTGACCGTGACCCGTGACCAGGGGCCGGCGCCCGGTCCGTTGACCGCGGCGACCTTGACCACGTAGGAGCAGCCCGGCACCAGACCGGTGACCTTGGCGTCGGTGTCAGCGACCCGGGGTCCACGGATCCAGTCCCGGGCCAGGGTGAGCCGGTAGTTGACGCGGTACTTCTCGACCGGGGAGTTCCCCGTGTCCTTGGGTGCCTTCCAGTCCAGGAACACGCTGCCCTTCGCGGTGGCTCGCTCCACCGCGAGGTCACGGACCGCACCCGGGGTGGTCGCGACCTTCACACCCAAGGTCAACGCGCGGGGCAGGTTGCCCCGGGTCACACCCACGGCCTGCAGGTCATGCACCCCGACCGAGATCCCACCGGGCAGGGTCGCGGTCCCGTTGAACGTGCCCGCCTTATCGGTCCGCAACGTCCCGACGTAGATGCCCTTCGACCGGGACACCCCCGATCGGCCACCCGCACCGGCGACCTTCGGGTCGACATACAGCTCGACCACACTGTTCGGCATGAACCCGGTCCCGGTGGACTGCACATCCCGGTCCTGACCCAGGATCAGGACCCCGTTCGCGTCCAGGTTCATCGGATTGCCGTTGGCATTCAACCCGTCCAAGGACATCGTGAACCCAGCACCAGCCACCGTCACACCCGTCGCGGACCGGTTCGGGTCCACGGTCACCGGCACCGGCTGACCATTGACGATCAGACTCGACCCACCCGCAGGCTGACGTTCCGGGACCGGCTGGACCCTCGGCGTGACCGTGGGACCGGGCACGAACGCCTCCGACATCACCGACGCCGGGGACGTGCCATACGCGTTCGTGGCCTTGACCCGCACGGTGTACTCCGTGCCATTGTTCAGACCCTTGGCGATCACGCACGTCCCACCCGTCGCCGAGGTCACCGTGCACGAACCGCTGCCGGGGACCGCGGTGGCCCGGAACGACACCGGCACCCCACC
>CAZLHZ010000089.1:0-7751 GCA_964559285.1 uncultured Actinomycetes bacterium
GGGCGCAGGCGTAGCCCCCGCTGCCGCCGCCAAGGATCACGATGTCGTAGAGGTCGTCGGACACATCATCTCCGTTCAGGTCGCGTGGCGTCATCCTCCCATCCCGCGCCCGCAGCGACAGCACCGGCGTACCGTGTGATGCAACGGGAGGTGGCCATGGCCTGGTGGCGTCGATCCAAGGAGCGCAGCAGCTCACCGAGAGGTGCTGCGCCGCTGGACCGCGGTGCGACACGTGATGACCTGCAGCATCTTCAGGACTTCGTGGCGACTCACCGTGGTGTTGAGGCGTACGTCGAGCCCCAAACGTTCGCGACGGAGACGACCGTCGTCCTCATCGCCTTCGACGGGGAGTGGACGCGGCGACGTGTCCGAGGCGCCAAGGAGGCCTACGACCTCGCACAGGGCTGGGGGATCCCTGCCTACGACGCCGGCGTCGTGGGCTATCCCCAGCGCATGCGTGACTGGAGTGCTCGCAACCGTGACCGACGCGGCACCCTCTGACCCGATCTGGACCGGCGGCCTACTCCTCGGCTGCGTCGAGGGCCAACTGGATGAGGGTCCGCACCGATGACCCAGTCCCGCCGGCCGGCGTGTAGCCGTAGGGCGAGGCCTCATTGAAGGCGGGACCGGCGATGTCGAGGTGCACCCACGGCTGATCCTTCGCGATGAACTCGCGCAGGAAGACGGCTCCCACCATCATGCCGCCGTAGCGGTCGCCGATGTTCTTGATGTCCGCGACGGGGCTGTCGATCGTGGCGCGCAGCTCCTCGGGGATGGGCATGTGCCACATCGGTTCGCCCGCGCGCTGCGACGCCTCCCAGACGGCATCGCGGACCTCGTCGCCATTGCCCATAACGCCCGCCGTCCGCCGTCCGAGCGCAATCGATGCGGCGCCGGTGAGCGTCGCGATGTCGACGATGAGGTCGGGCTTGTCCTCCTGCGCCCGCACCAGTGCATCAGCCAGCACCAGTCGGCCCTCGGCATCCGTGTTGAGGACCTCGACCGTCCGGCCGCCGTACATGGTGAGCACATCGCCGGGTCGCGGCGCGGTGCCGCTGGGCATGTTCTCGGCGCAGGCCATGTATCCCGTGACATTCACCGGGAGCTTCAGGTGCGCGATGGCGGTGACAGCAGCGAGCACCGCGGCGGCACCGCTCATATCGCACTTCATCGTCTCCATCGCCTGCGGCGGCTTGAGCGACAGTCCGCCCGAGTCGAAGGTGATGCCCTTGCCGACGAAGGACAGGTGCATGGAGGGCCGGCGGACCCGGTACTCCAGCCGCACCAGCCGTGGCGGGTGAGCCGCTCCCTGCCCGACCCCGAGGATGCCGCCGTAGCCGCCGCGCGCCAAGGCCCGCTCGTCCATGACCTGCACCCGGATCGGCAGTCCGGTGCACGTCTCCTGCGCGACCCGTGCCAGTTCAGCGGGCGGAAGGGCGGAGGGCGGGGTGTTGACGAGGTCGCGCGCGAGGATGACCGCGGCGGCAACCACCTCGGCGCGCTCGACGGCCTTGCGCACGGTCGCATCGCCCGGCGCTCGGCCGGGAAGGACGAGGGTGCGCAGGCTGCTCCCGCGGTCCTTGGTTCCGGCGCCGCGGAAGGCGGTGAAGCGGTAGGCACCGAGGAGGGCGCCGAGGGCGACGGCTTCGATCTCCTCAGGCGTCGTCGCCGGGAGGCACAGTCCGAGAGTCGATGCGCCGGGTCGTCCAGACACCGCCGCCCGTGCGGCACAACCGGCGGCCTTCCGCAGGGTCTCAAGGTCACTCGATGCCACCGGACCGAGACCGACCGCGATGATGAGCGGCGCCGTGGACACACCCTCCCCGGGCAGGCGTGTGACATCCCCGACGCCGGTGCCAGCACCGAGGGCGGTCAGGGCGCTCTGCAGTCGGGTGGCTGTCGCCGGGGTGAGCCCTGCGGGGGCGAGCACATGCCCGCGGCAGCCGGCCCGGACGAGGGCATCGACCTTGGCGGACCTGCCGACCGTGCTGGATCGGGTGATAGCGGGCGTGCGGGCGGCGCGCGTGCGGGCGGTCGCGGCGCGGGGCGCGGACTGTCGTGTCGATGCTGCTGCGGTCATGCCCGGACCCTACGGCCTGCACCCGGGCAGCCGGTAGCGTCTGCGCCATGTCGGGACTGCGTCGCACACCCCTGTTCGATCGTCACGTGGCACTCAAGGCCAAGCTCGCCGACTTCGGCGGGTGGGATATGCCGATTGAGTACGCCGGTGTCGTCGCGGAGCACACCGCGGTGCGTCAGGCGGCCGGAGTGTTCGATGTCTCGCACATGGGCAAGGTGCTGCTGCTGGGGCCCCGGGCTGCGGCGTACGCCAACTCGGTGCTCACCAACGACCTCGATCGGATCGAGCCCGGCCGTGCGCAGTACTCCATGCTCTGCAATGACGAAGGCGGTGTGATCGACGACCTCATCGTCTACCGCGTGTCGGATGACGAGATCTTCATCGTTCCCAATGCGAGCAACGCCGCCAGTGTCGTGCGGGTCCTGCGCGCGTCCGCTCCCGCCAGCGTCGATGTGGCGGATCTGCACGATGAGCTCGCGATCGTCGCCATCCAGGGGCCGCGGTCACCCGAGGTCCTCACCGCCCTGCGGCTTCCGGTCGATCACGGCTACATGTCGTTCATCGACTGCGAGTGGATGGGGGCGAGCGTGCGGGTGTGCCGCACGGGATACACGGGGGAGCGGGGCTACGAGGTCATCGCTCCTTCGGCGACGATCCGTGCGCTGTGGGACGAGGTGCTGTCGGTCGGGGCAGACATCGGTGTC
The DNA here is from genome assembly GCA_964559285.1 of uncultured Actinomycetes bacterium. Classification (GTDB taxonomy): domain Bacteria; phylum Actinomycetota; class Actinomycetes; order S36-B12; family S36-B12; genus CAZLHZ01. The sequence continues at coordinate 2,785 of CAZLHZ010000089.1, forward strand.
GTCCCTGCGGGACTCGGTGCGCGCGACACCCTGCGTACGGAGATGGGCTATCCCCTGCACGGACAGGACCTGTCACCGGCGATCACACCCGTCCAGGCGCGGGTGGGGTGGGCCGTCGGCTGGGACAAGCCGGAGTTCCACGGGCGCGAGGCGCTCGTCGCGGAGCGGGCGCGCAGTGGTGGTCGGCGACTGTGGGGGATCCGCGCCCTCGAGCGTGCGATTCCGCGGGCTCACATGTCGGTTCAGGGACTCGATGGCGACGTGATCGGCGAGACGACGAGCGGCACCTTCTCACCGACCCTGCGCGAGGGGATCGGGTTAGCCCTGCTTGAGGGGGCCCGTCCGGGTGACGAGGTCATCGTCGACGTGCGCGGCCGTCCGGTGCGCTTCGCGGTGGTCACGCCCCCGTTCGTGCCGAGCTCGACATGACCGACACCACCGTGCGCAGCGCCTGAGTCGCGAGCACGGCCGCGACGCCGTGACTCGGGGGAATCTCCTCGACGAGGAGGGGTTCCGCATCGAGCCGGTCCAGCGCGGCCGTGAGCCCCGGATCGGTGCTCGCGGAGGCGGCCCACCACCAGCGCGTCGAGCGATGCGCCAGTCGGTGGATGAGCAGGGCGGCAGCGACCGACGACGTTCCGTCGATGATGAGCGGTGTGCGGCGCACGGCTGCCTGCAGGAGGGCGCCCGCGAGGACCGCGACCGCGGTGGCTCCGAGCGCGTCGAGCACGCCGATGGGGTCCGCGCGATGATCCCTGGCGCGGCGCATCCCCTCGCGTACGCCGGTGCACTGGGCCATCCACGCGGCATCGTTGAGGTCGACGGGCCGGGGGGTGACCGTTGCGGCATCACGGTTGGCGAGGAGCCCGATGATGGCCGCGGCCTCGGTGGACGGCTCGCCCGGGTCCGCGAGGATGAGCAGGTCGACGCCGGAATCCACCTCGGCGTCGACAGCGGCGGCTCCCCGGCCCATGGCCTCCCGAGCGGAGAGATCGTCGTCGCAGGTGATCCAGCGGATGGGCACCTGTGCACTGTCCGCAGCTGCGATCAGGGCGCGCTCTGTGTCGTCGGGCGTCGGCCGCGACCCGAAACCCTGCGCGAGAATCCGCACCCGCTCCAGGGACCGGGGCGGGCACGAGTCCTGCATCGCGCACAGGCTCGCTGCCGCCTGCCCAAGGCGCCCCAGGGGCGCGCTGCTGCCGAGGAGCCCGGCCCACAGCTGGCGTGCCTCATCGACGCGATCGGATACCGGCTTGGGGACGGTGACCGCGAGGTCGTCCTGCGGTGGTGGGGTGGTCATGGCACGGCCTCGAACACGGGGCGGGCATCGAAGGCGGCGCGACGCGATGCCCGGTGCAGCGCCGACAGGACCGGTCGGCCGAGCAGGAGGGTGAGCACGACCGTGAGGGCGGCCCGGGGGACGTCGAACACGGCGGAGGTCGTGAGGCTGAAGGCGAGCCAGTGACCGAGATTGACCAGCGGTCCAGCACCGGGCAGGTAGGCGATTGCCTCAGGGAGCCCGGTGAGGAACGGCCACAGCCACAGGTTGAGCAGGAGTCCATAGGCCAGTGATGCCAGGGCGCCGTACCCGGCGATGAGAGCAAGCTCGGTCCGACCGCGGGCACGCGGCAGCAGCCCGGCCCCCAGTCCGACCCAGGCGGCGGCCACCATCTGGAAGGGGAGCCACGGGCCGACCCCGCCGGTGATGAGGCCGGAGGCGAAGAGCGACAGGGCGCCGAGGCAGAACCCGAAGCCGGGTCCGAGGGCGCGTCCGGCGAGGATGAGGACGACCCAGATGGGTTCGAGGCCGATGGTGCCGGCGCCGAGGGGTCGCACGGCCATGATGACGGCGGTGAGGACGCCGAGCAGGGCAATCCCCTTGGCGTCGATACCGCGTGCGGCCCCGCCGCGCGCCTCAAGGGTGAGGGACACCACGACGGCGAGGAGCAGGCAGAGCAGCACGGCGAGCACCCAGGGGGCATCGGTCGCGTGCGCATCGAGGGTGGAGCCGGGCTGGGCCAGCAGCGGCCACGCGAAGGCAGCCACGCCGACAACGGACAGGGCGATGACGGCGGTCTGGGACACGGCACCCAGGCGCACCGCGGTCGCTCGAGTCCCGCTCATCCCGCATCCGCGAGGGCCGTGGTCACATCGGCGACCGTGAGCCAGGGTCCCGGAGCCAGGATCTTGGCGATCTGCGGCGCGAACATCGGCGAGCCAACGACAACCTGCGCGGTGGGACCGTCGGCCACCACCTCACCATCAGCGAGGATGACGACGCGGGTGGCGACATCCGCGACCAGTTCCACATCGTGCGTGGCCAGCACGATGGCGTGCCCGGCCGCGGAGAGCGAGCGCAGTGCCTCCATGAGGCTGGCCTTGGCGGGATAGTCCAGACCGCGGGTGGGCTCATCAAGGAGCAGCAGCGGGGGTCGACCGGCCATGACGGCCGCGAGAGCGAGGGCCAGCCGCTGTCCCTCGGAGAGGTCTCGCGGATGGGTGTCGCCGTCGATGTCGGGCACCAGTCCCGACAGGAACCGCAGGGTGGTCCCCGGTGCCACTCCGGCATCGCGATCGGCGTCCCGACACTCATCCGAGACCCGATCGGCGGTGAGCAGGTCACCGGGCTCCTGCGGCACCAGACCCACGAGACGGATGAGTTCAGGTCCGGTGAGGGGCACCGGGTCTCGGCCGCTCACGCGCACCCGCCCGGCATCCGGCCGGCGCAGCCCGACGAGGGCGCTCAGCAGGGTGGACTTCCCAGCTCCGTTGCGTCCCATGACGGCGATGATCTCGCCGGGGGACACGGCAAGGCTGGCACCGCGCAGGGCCTGGGTGCCGCCGTAGGCGACGTGCACCTGATGGGCCTCCGCCAGGGTGCGCTCGGAGGGGCGTGGAGCAGGGCGGACCGGGGCGCGTCCGCTCAGGCGCTCCCGAAGGGGATCGGCGGCGCGTCGCGCCTCGCGGACCGTCATGGGCAGGGGGTGCCACCCGGCGAGTCGGCCCAGCTCGACGACCGGCGGTGCGACGGGGGCGCTGGCGAGCACCTCGGCCGGGGTGCCGACGAGCAGCGGGCGGGCCTGGCCGGACACGAGCGCCACGCGATCGGCGTACTGCACCACCCGCTCGAGTCGATGCTCAGCAAGGACGACGGTGAGCCCGAGATCGTGCACCAGTCGCTGGAGGGTGGCCAGCACCTCCTCGGCTGCGGCCGGATCAAGGGCGCTGGTCGGCTCATCGAGGACGAGCACCTTGGGATGTCCGGTCATCACGGCGCCGATCGCCACCCGCTGCTGCTGCCCACCGGACAGGGTGCGCAGTGGGCGGTCGCGCAGGTCGGCCAGACCCATGAGGTCAAGCGTCTCCTCGACGCGCCGACGCATGACATCGCGCGGCAGGCCGAGGCACTCCATCCCGTAGGCGAGCTCGTCCTCCACCGTGTCGGCGACGAATCCGGACAGCGGGTCCTGTGCGACGACGCCGACGAGGTCGGCAAGATCGCGCGGCGGGATGACGCGGGTGTCACGACCATCCACGGTGACCCGGCCCGCGAGCCGCCCGCCGGTGAAGTGGGGGACGAGCCCGTTGATGCAGCGCAGGAGGGTGGACTTGCCGCTGCCCGTGCGCCCGACGACGAGGAGCAGTTCACCCTCGGGGATGTGCAGGTCGACTCCGGCGATGACCGGGGGCGCCTCGTCGTCGTACCACACGGTGACGTTGTCGAAGGTGATCATCCGCGGGCTCCGGCCACGGCAGCGGGCAGGGCGGCGAGGGCGATCGCGGTGCCTGCCGGGGGCAGACTCGGCCACGCCGGGGGACTGATCGGTCCGAGGAGTCCGGGATCACCCGCCATGAGGACGAAGAGCAGACCGGCAGCCAGACCGCTCACCGCGACCGTGATCGAGCGGGTGGTCCAGCGTTCCGGGCGATAGCGCGTGCGCTGCACACGTCGACCCGTGAGGGCCAGGCCCACCAGCACCGCCACCGCGCCCGCGAGGAGCAGCGGGACGCCGAGCACGGCGGGGGTTCCAGCGGCGAGCACACCGTAGGTTCCCATGGCCGTCGCCAGCAGCCCGGCGAGGACGAGGCTTCGTGTGACGACCCGTAGTGGGGTCGGGACGGGTGCACGGCGACCGTAGCCGCGCGAGTCCATGGCGGCGGCGAGGGTGATCGAGCGCTCAAGGGCGCCCTCGAGCACCGGCACGATCGTCTCCCGCAGGGCTCGCAGTCCCGTGGTGGGGCGGCCACGCAGTCGGCGCGCCTGCCGAATGCGGCCGAGGTCTTCCACGAGCAGCGGGGTGAAGGTCGTCGCGACCACGACCGCGACCCCCGCCTCGTAGGCGGCTGCCGGGAGCGTGGCGAGGAGCCGACTGGGCGAGGCGAGGGAGGCGGCGGCGCCGATGCACGCCAGGATCGCGGCGAGCCGCAGACCGTCGTAGAGCGCGGCGAGCAGGGCCTCGGCGGTGAGCGGGCCGAGCAGGTGGAGCGACTCCAGCGGACCCGGCAGCGCGATCGTCGGCAGGGTGAGCAGCACGTGCGTGCCACCGGGTGCCGCGAGGACGATCGAGAACACGACTCGCACGACGACGACGAGTGCGCCCAGTCGCAGCAGCACTCCGAAGGAGCGGGACCACGGGGCCTCGACACGACAACGGACGACGACGAGTCCGGCCACGCTGATGGCGAGCAGCAGCAGGACCGGATTCGTGGTGTGGCTGCACGCGAGGGCAAGTCCCGCGGCCCAGAGCCACCATGCCGCCGGGTGGAGGCGACGGTCTCGCACGGATGTCATTGGGTGCGCCTGCGGATGAGGGCGTACGCCGCCACCGCGAGCCCCACGAGTCCGACCCCGATGAGCGGCCACGGCCCCGTCCCGGGCGCGGTCACGGGTGCCGCGGGGGCAGCGCGCGGTGACGTCGAGTCACTCGGGGTGAGGGAGATCGAGGGGGTCGGGAGGGGGCTCGGCG
>CAZLHZ010000090.1:0-5511 GCA_964559285.1 uncultured Actinomycetes bacterium
TGCCGTTCGGTGGTGTCATCGCCGACCGCATCGGCCGGGCGCGTGTCATCGGCACCACGGATGTCGTGCTGTCGATCGTTGTGGTGACAAGCGGGTTGCTCTTCGTCACCGGTCACGCCACGGTTCCCGTGATTGCGGCACTCGGTGCCGTGAGCGGCTTCCTCAATGGACTGTGGTACCCGGCATTTGCCGGCATCGTGCCTGATGTCGTCCCTGAGGAGCATCTGCAATCAGGCAACGCCTTCGTCAGGGTCGCGTCGAGCGGCGGCTTCATTGCCGGTACCGCGGTGGGCGGCATCCGCGTGCCGCTCGTAGGATCGGGATGGGCGATCGCCCTGGATGGAGTGACCTTCCTCGTTGCGGGTGCCCTCGTCTTCACACTGCGATCGGCCAATCGTCCGGGATCTACCAGTGAGTCCGTGCTCGCTGATCTGCGCAGCGGCTGGCAGACCTTCCTGTCCTACCGCTGGGTCGTCGCGATCGTGGCGGCGTTCAGCATCTTCGTCATGGTGATGCGCGGGGCTGAGGAGGTGCTCGGTCCCGTTCTGGCCAATGAGGCGTACGCCGGTCCCAAGGGCTGGTCGGCCGTCATGGCCGCTCAGGCGGTCGGCCTGCTGCTGGGGGCGATGATTGCCACCCGCCTGCGCCCAGCGCGTCCCCTCGTCGTGGGCCTGCTGGTCTCAGCCGTCTTCCCGGCATTCCTCGTGACTCTGGCGTTCGCGCTGCCGCTGCCGATCGTCATCCTGTGCAGCTTCATCTGGGGGATGGCGATCGAGTTCTTCATGGTGCTGTGGATGACGGTCATGCAGGCCAACATCCCCCGGGACTCGCTGTCACGGGTCTCGTCGTACGACGCTCTCGGATCTCTCATGTTCGGCCCGATCGGTCTGGCCCTGGCTGGACCGATGGTGGCGCTGACCGGGTTGACCACCGCCTTTCTCATTGCGGCGGTCGTGGCACTGGCCACCCTCGTCAGTCCCTTCTTTGTTCGATCGGTGTGGACGGTCACGACGACTCCATCGGCGTAGGCTCCGCCCATGGCCGTGATCCAGGAGATCATCGCGGCGAAGCGGGATCGTCACGCTTTGAGCAGCGACCAGATTCGCGAGTTCATGGTGGGTGCCGTCGGTGGTTCCATCACGGACTACCAGGTGAGTGCCATGCTCATGGCGATCTACTTGCACGGCATGACAGACACCGAACTCGCTCAATGGTGTGATGCTATGATCGACTCCGGTGTCACCTTCCCGCGCGGGTCTTATGGTCGCGTGGCGATTGACAAGCACTCGACCGGCGGCGTCGGTGACAAGATCTCGCTGCCACTCGGTCCAGCAGTCGCCGCATGCGGTGTCGCGGTGCCGATGATCTCCGGTCGCGGTCTTGGCCACACGGGTGGCACGCTCGACAAACTTGAGGCCATTCCGGGGATGTGCGTCATGCTGAGCGAGGAGGCGTTCGTCGATCAGGTGTCTCGAATCGGCATCGCCAATGCCGGTCAGACGGAGCGCTTCGTTCCTGCGGACCGCCTGCTCTACTCCCTGCGCGATGCGACGGCGACAGTCGCATCCGTCCCACTCATCGCCAGTTCGATCATGAGCAAGAAGCTCGCAGAGGGTCTTGACGGTCTCGTACTCGATGTCAAGGTGGGGTCGGGTGCCTTCATGCGCACTCTCGAGGAGGCGCGCACGCTGGCACAGGCGATGATGGCCATCGGCGTCGCGCGCTCCACGCCGGTCACCGTCGTGATGACTCGCATGGACGAACCGGTTGGGACGTTCATCGGCAACGCACTCGAGGTCCGCGAATCGGTTGATGTCCTGTGCGGGAGCGGACCGTCAGTGACGCGTGATCTGGTCGCGGTGCTCGGCGCACAGATGCTGCTCGCGGCCGGGCTCACGACGGATGAGCCACAGGCTCGTCAGGGCATTGAGAGGGCACTGGACACCGGATCGGCTGCCGAGGTCTTCACGACGATGGTTGCTGCTCAGGGCGGTGATCCGCGGGTCATGGAGGATCCACTGCAGGTGCTGCCCCAGGCTCCCGGTCGATATGAGGTCCGCGCCGACCGAAGCGGCATCATCACCGGAATCTCCGGATATGCCTGCGGAATGGCGGTGGTGGAGTTGGGTGGAGGTCGCCTTGCGGCCAGTGACCATGTCGATCCACGAGTCGGCATTGAGATGGTCGGCCGGGTCGGTCAGCCCGTGTCTGCTGGCGATCTCCTCGCTCTGCTGCATGTTGCGGATCGCGGCATCGAGGAGGCTGCCAACCGCGTGAAGGACGCCTTCACCATCACCGACGGTGTCGTGTATCAGCCGGCTCCTCAGGTCATCGAGATCCTCACGTGAGTGCTGAAGGTCGGCTCGAGTTCGGGACGGCAGGCATCCGCGGTCGGATGGGTCCCGGGCCGGATGAGCTCAACCTGGCGACAATCACGCGGGTGGCCGCCGGAATCGCCGCCTACCTTCGCTCCGGCTCTGTCGTCATCGGGTACGACGCGCGCCGCGACTCGGACACCTTTGCCCGCCAGATCGCCGTGGTGCTCAACGCGCACGGGCTCCGGTCACAGCTCCTGCCGCGGGCTCTGCCGACGCCGGTTCTCGCCGCCAGCATTCGCAGCCTCGACTGCGCAGCCGGGATCATGGTGACCGCCAGCCACAATCCCGCAGCGGACAACGGGGTCAAGGTCTATCTCGCCGATGGCATCCAGATCATTCCTCCAGCTGATCGCGGGATCGCGGCCCTCATCGCATCGATCGATGCGGGGGAGGTGATGTCAGCGATGGAGGCGACGACGACGGCTCTCGATGAGCATTTCGACGTCATGAGTGTTGTGCCGGACAGCGTCGTGCAGTCCTATGTCGACCGGGTTGCGAGGCTCTGCATGTCCGGCTCACGTGACCTGCGGATCGCCCACACTGCCCTGCACGGTGTCGGGTGGCCGGTCTTCGCCGCGGTGATGATGCAGGCAGGATTCCTCAACCTCAGCACGGTGCCCGTTCAGCAGCTGCCCGATGCCGACTTCCCGACCGCACCCTTCCCGAACCCGGAGATCCCCGGAGTGCTCGACCTGCTCATGGAGCATGCTCGCGAGATCGACGCGGACCTTGCGATTGCCCATGACCCGGATGCCGATCGCTGCGCTGTCGCCGTGCGCGCGGATGACGGTGATCTGGAGCTGCTGACCGGTGATGAGCTCGGCGCTTTCCTCGGCTGGTGGATCCTGGAGCGCATGCAGCGCGGCACCTGGCCACGGGGCGCGTTCGCGTCCTCCATCGTGTCATCGACACTTCTGGGGCGGATGGCGGCGGCGGTCGGCGTACCCCACCATCGAACGCTCACCGGCTTCAAGTGGATTGCTCGCGTGCCGGATCTGGTCTATGGATATGAGGAGGCGCTGGGCTACTGCGTCGCGCCAGCCATTGCTGGCGACAAGGACGGCATCAGTGCCGCACTCATCGTGGCTGAAGCCTGTGCCCATCTCCGTGCCGAGGGCCGCTCACCTCGTGAGGTGCTTGAGGCAATTGCGGCGCAGCACGGTCGTCACCTCACCGGGCAGCGCACCCTGCGGGCGGAGCCTCAGTCCATCAGCGCGGCGATGAACCGCCTGCGCGCGACACCGCCCACCGTCATCGGTGGTCAGTCCGTGACTCGTGTGCATGACTTCGCGACCGGTGATGGATACCTGCCCCCGACCGATCTCATTGAGATCGGGGCCGCCGGTGTCCGCGCTATGGTGCGGCCGAGCGGCACGGAGCCCCTGCTCAAGTGCTATGCCGAGGTGGTCGTCCGCGGCACCGGGTCACGTGAGGAGCAGGAGATGTCGGGTCGCCACCTGCTCGCTGTGGCCCTTGATGACGTCGCACAGCATCTGATGCCCGAACCGGAAGGATCCGCGCGATGAGCACGACAACCCCGGCGACCCCCGCCTCGGCTGACCGCGGTTTCCTCGGCCAGCCGCGGGGACTGGTGACGCTCTCCATGACGGAGGTCTGGGAGCGCTTCTCGTTCTATGGCATGCGCGCCCTGCTCGTGATCTATCTCGTTGCGCCCGTGACCAATGGGACTCCACCGGGACCGGGCCTGGGCTTTGCCACCTCTGACGCGGTGGCGATCTTTGGCTGCTACAGCTCGCTCGTCTATCTCACCCCGATTGCCGGCGGGTGGGTTGCCGATCGGCTCCTCGGTCCACGTCGCTCCGTTGTGCTCGGCGGTGTCATCATCGCCGCGGGCCACTTCATCATGATCATTCCGGGCAGCGCATGGTTCTGGGTCGGGCTGCTGTTCGTGGCCGCTGGTACCGGTCTGCTCAAGCCGAGCATCTCCGCCACCCTCGGTGGCCTTTACTCCGAGGGAGATCCGCGACGGGATGGCGGATTCTCGCTCTTCTATATGGGCATCAATATCGGTGCGTTCTTTGCCCCGCTCGTCTGCGGCACCCTGGCCGCTGTCCTCGGCTGGCAGATCGGCTTCGCCGCGGCCGGCATCGGGATGCTCATCGGTCTCGGGCAGTACCTCCTCACCCAGCGCTCGCTCGGCAGCACCGGTCTGGCTGTCCCGAAGCCGGCATCACCAACGGAGCGGCGTCGTGCCGGCCTCGGCTTCGGGGGCGCCCTGCTGGCGATCGTCGTGATCCTGCTGGTCGACCTGCTCGTTCTCGGGTACGGCGTCACCAGCGTCACTGAGATTGTGAGCATCAGTGTCGTGGGAATCGCAGTGGTCTACTTCTGGCGCATCTTCCGCGCACCGTCACTGGTCGGTCGTGATCGGCAGCGCGTCAAGGCCTTCCTTGCCCTCTTCATCGGTGCGGTCATGTTCTTCGCCATCTTCGATCAGGGCGGATCGACACTCAGCGCGTTTGCGGAGAAGTTCACCGATCGCCAGATCGGAAGCTTCGAGATGCCGACGAGCTGGCTGCAGTCCATCAATCCGATCTTCATCATCATCTTCGCGCCGATGTTCGCCCTCCTGTGGACTCGATTGGCCAACCGCGCACCCTCGACACCCTTGAAGTTCGCCATCGCCCTCATCGGTGTCGGCGGGTCCTTCCTGCTCATGGTGGTGCCGGGACTCCTCGCCGATGATGGGCGTGAATCGTCGGTGTGGTGGCTGGTGGCGGTCTACCTGCTGCAGACCTGGGCCGAGTTGCTCCTGTCCCCCACCGGACTCTCGGCAACGACGAAACTGGCACCAGCCGGAATGGCCAGTCAGCTGCTGGCCCTGTGGTTCGTCGCCGTGGCGGTCGGCGACTCCATTGGCGGTCAGTCGGAGCGGCTGCAGAACGCCTTCGGCTGGGGTGGCTACTTCGGATTCATGGGGGCGATCGCGGTGGTCATGGGGTTCGGATTCCTCCTCTTCGTGAGGCGGATCCGCGCCCTTATGGACGACATCCGCTGATCAGCACGACCAATCAGCGCAGGGCCCGCTCCCAGGCGCAGATGATCGACTCGGATCTCATCCCGACCGACTCATACAGACGCGTGGCCCCGGTCGTGTTCTCACTGTCGACCG
>CAZLHZ010000090.1:5521-7168 GCA_964559285.1 uncultured Actinomycetes bacterium
ATCCGCGAACGAGGCGAGGAGGAGATAGCGGGCCAGTCCCTGGCCCCGCGCTTCAGGAAGCACCCCGAGCATGCGGACGTATCCGCTGCCGAACTCGGCTCGCGAGTCGTCCTCGAGACAGGCGGCCACCGGTCGACCGTCACGAAGTGCCAACCACCATCGATCAGGTGTCGTGTCGCGGTTCGCCGTGAACCACTGCATCCACTCATCGAAGTCGTGTGGCATGTGTCCGTAGTGGTCGGTGAATGCGCATTCGAGGATCGCATGCATCTGCCGACGGCGATCGTCGGTATCAGCGACGATGCGCTCGACTCCCGGCGGAGGGGATGGCACGGGCAGGGCGCCCACCCCCCACTCGACCACCATCCGCCAGTAGCGGCGTACCTCGTGAAACCCGCGTCGACCCAGTGCGGAGGCGTAGGCATGGTCGTGCAGATAGCAGCCCGCATTGAGGGTCCATGTGCCGGTCGGATCCGCGAGCCGTTGACCTGCCTCGACCGCTCGGGTGAGCAGCAGGTCCGCCACGGAACTCGGCACCTCGGGCAGGGTGTAGCAGTCGCAGAACACGCGACCGCGGTCGCCGACGCGCTCGATCTCCAATGTCAGCAGTCCGATGGCGCGGCCCGTCTGATCCTCAGCGAAGACGGACTCACCCCGCGGGGAGTCCGGATTCGCCAGTGAGAACCGCACTGCCTCGCGATTGGTGTTTGCAGGCACGCCGAGGTGCGCATCAGCAGCGAGGACGAGAGAGAAGGCAAGGTCGACATCCGGTCCATCTGCATCAACGCCGTCACCGACGAGCACCAGCGGCCGCAGGTGCACCTCTTCACGATCGTCCTCCGCCGTGCTGCTGCGCTCCTCGGAGCGATACCACTCGATGGCGGCGAGCATGATCCACAGTGAGTCGATGACCATCGTGAGCGCCCACATGAGTGCCCCGGCGAGCTTCTGGTCGCGCATCGGATCGATGCCGAGGCGGGCGGCGGCATCGGCGTACGCCGGATAGAGCTCGACCGGTGCGAGGAAGAGGATCGCGCCCAGCACGGTCTCGGGGATCATCATGAGGCCGAGCGAGACCACCCTCATGCTCGGTCGAGGTCGACGCGGGCACACATCGGAGCCGACCAGCGGGTAGTAGAAGAGGAGAGCGGAGAGGAGGTAGAGCGGCCGTTCGACCAGCAGCATCGCATCGGGCTGGGTGAGAACCCACTGCATGACCGGGGTCAGGTGCGTGCCGACGAGGACGCTGGCGAAGAGCAGCCACGTGAAGACCGGGTTGAGCAGCGCGTGCACCGTGCGACTGGCGAGAACCCGCTCAACAGCGCGAGCGATGCCGTCGGGTGCGGTGCGCAAGGTGAGTTCGACGGGATGACCGAGGATGAGGAAGGGGGCGGCGAGCATCATGACGGTCAGGTGCGAGGCCATGTGCATGGAGAACAGCTCGTGAGCAAGAGTCTCGAAAGGACCGAGATAGGCGACCGCAAGAAGGATGATTCCGCCCAGGAACGACACGGTGCGACGGATCGGCCATCGATCGACTGTGCTCGCGGCCTTGCGCCTCAGTCGGTGGACCCCGGCAAGGTAGAGCCAGATCGCGAGGACGAGGTTGGCCACGGTGAAGGCATCGAAGGTCCACAGCCGCTGGCT
>CAZLHZ010000090.1:7178-7747 GCA_964559285.1 uncultured Actinomycetes bacterium
GGTCACCCTAGACATTTCGGCCTATTGCCCGGACCTAGACCCCCATTCCGCTAGGGTTCGGCCACCGACCCGCCGGTCGGATGATCGGAGGTCCTGTGAAACGCGCTCTTGTCGCCGTGCTGACGGTGGTGGCCGGTGCTCTGGTGGTGGCGGCTGTCGGCTTCTTCGCCTCGACCACGTCGGGCGAGCCAGCGGTGCTGGCAGCGAAGGTGGTGGGGACCGCTGACACCCCGCGGGGTCCCCTGCCCCATGCGACCCTCGACCTGCAGATCTACCCCAACAGTTCCAGCGAGGTGCCTGGTCCGACCGACGGCGTCAATGCTCGGTACGCCGCTCAGGGGTGGCCCTTCTACTGGCCCTCGACGAGCCTGCAGGTGCCGGCGAACTCGCTCGTGACCGTGACGATCACGCAGTACGACAGCGGTGCGGCGGTCTTCAACGACTACTGGGCCCAGGTGCACGGCACCGTCGACGGCACCATGACGGTCAACGGGGCCACGGTGACGGAGTGGGAGAAGGGCAAGATCGCCCACACCTTCACCATTCATCAGTACCCCGATGACGGCCAG
>CAZLHZ010000091.1:0-6596 GCA_964559285.1 uncultured Actinomycetes bacterium
CGGTGTGCGCCACGCGAATGGCAATGGCAATGGCAATGGCAATGGCAACGGCAACGGCCATGGTCACGGTGCGAACGGGAACGGTCACACCGTGATCGACCTGACCGAGACGAGTCTCTGGGACGAATAGTCACCACTGCTCACCGTGACCGGCCTCCACTGATTGGAGGCCGGTCACGGTCGTTTGCACGCTGATGAGCAGGGGACGGTCATCCCATGCGACGACTCCTGCTGGTGCCTGCCGTCATTCTCGCCTTCGTCGTTGCCGGTGCCGCTGTCCTGTGGTGGCCATACTCGTCGCGCAGCTCTGCGTCCGATGCGCCGCAGGGTGTAGCCAATGCCGTACCGGCTCCACGTGCGGTGACGCGCACTGTGCGGGCAGTCGAAGGTGATCTCATCGCAGCAGATGTGGATGCCAAGGACCTCCGTCAGGGCATGCACACCAGTGATCTTGACGTCACGTCGATCTATCCCAGCGGTTCCGGCCCCTACGGCGTCGGCATCGTCGTACGCATCGAATTCGCCGGACCGGTTCCGATCTCCGCGCGGGCCGTCATCGAGCGTGGCATCAGGGTGCACACGAGTCGACCGCTGACGGATGCGGCATGGTCGTGGATCAACGACCAGACGCTCTCCTTCCGGCCGCGTTCGTTCTGGCCCGAGGACACCAAGGTCCGAATCAGCACGACCTGGGATCCGACGGTGCTGGCGGCGCTGGGAACCAGATCGGGGGACGGGGAGCCGGATGTGCTGGTCACAGATGAGCAGTTCGATCTTGACTTCTCCGTGGGCAGGTCACAGGTGCTCACCATCAGCAATGCGACGCAGACCGGTGAACTCACGATCGGCGGGGATGTGGTGCGTGAGGTGCCGGTATCACTGGGCAAGCCTGGCTGGGAGACACGGTCGGGGATCAAGGCGATCATGGAGCGCTATCGCGTCAACCGGATGACGAGCCAGGAGGTGGGTGATCGTACTCAGAGCTACGACCTCATGGTCCCGTATGCCATGCGGCTCACCCCGACGGGTGAGTTCCTTCATGCGGCACCGTGGGCCACGGGTCGGCTGGGGGTGTACGCCGGATCCCACGGCTGCACGAACCTGTCCATGACCGAGGGCGAGTGGTTCTTCACCCATGCACTGGAGGGAGACCCTGTCATCACGCGAGGAACCGGACGCAGCATGGAGCCATGGAATGGTCCCGGTGGCGCGTGGAATGTGTCGTGGCGGGAGTGGCTGGACGCCTCGGGATCCGGTGACGTCGTGGGGCAGTGATCACTCAATCGATGATGACCTTGTGCTCGGGGCCGTGACTCCAGAGCCGAACGGTCACGCGATCGAGCTGACGCGATCCGCAGTCGCACCACGCGGGAAGAGAGGCGTCATCATCGCCCTCGTCCAGCATGTCCAGCCACCACTCCGGTCGCTTCATCGTGTCGGGGAGGTCCCGGTCGCCGTGGGAGTGACGACGCGGCACAGATCGATAGACCGGTCCATCGGCGGTGTCGTAGACCGTGGCCACGTGGTGGCCCGCGGCGCAGCGAATCGAGACAAGCACATGCTCGCTGGGGGAGAGGTCGATGGTGTGCAGGGCACGCGTGGCACGCTGCACGCGCTGGGATTCCGGACGTGTGGTCATCTCCTCAGGCTAGGCCGCCCTTGCGCCGCCACCCCCTCGGCTGAGCATGGTCAAAGGTCCCGTCCCGACTAGGGTGAGGCCATGTCGCATGACCTGAGCCGACCGCGAACCCTTCACCTCTCGGGTCGAGCGCTGCCGATGGTCGGTCCCGCTCGGATCTACGTCTGCGGTGTCACCCCCTACGACGTGACGCATCTGGGGCATGCCGCCACCTATGCCTGGGTGGATGTCGTCACCCGGCTGCTCCGACATGTCGGAATCGACACCATCGTGGCCCGCAACGTCACCGACGTCGATGACGTCCTCACCCGGGCGGCTCAGTCTGCCGGGGTGCCCTACGACCGCTTCGCGGCCATGCACCACTACCAGTTCGACCACGACATGGCAGCCCTCGGGATCGCCCGACCGGACCATGAACCCCGGGCGCATCGTCACATCACAGCGGTCATCAGGCTGACGCAGGCGCTGCTGGATCGAGGCGTGGCATATGAGCGCAACGGCACCGTCTATCACCGCGGTGGAGGGCTGGTCGGCGCAGGCCGCGATCGAGTCTCCGCGCTCGCACTCCTGACCGCATTCGGCGAGGACATGGATGATGCCGCCAAGGAGGATGCGCTCGACATCCCGGTGTGGCGCACATCGGGACCCGGTGATCCCGCGTGGCCGAGCCCCTGGGGTGCGGGGCGACCCGGCTGGCATGCCGAATGCGCCGCCATGGTGCTGTCCATCCACGGGGCCAGCGTCGACATTCACGCGGGCGGAGCCGATCTCGCCTTCCCGCACCATGCCTGCGAGACCCTGCATGCCGAGGCAGCAACAGGAGTGTCTCCCTTCGCGCGGACCTGGCTGCATGCGGGCACCGTCATGGTGTCCGGCGACAAGATGGCCAAGTCGACCGGCAACCTCGTGCTCGTCCGCGACCTGCTGGAGGAGCACTCGCCAGCGGCGATTCGCATGCTTCTGCTGGATCGCCCGTGGGCGCAGGAATGGGACTTCCGCAGCGATGACCTTGCCGCCGCAGCCGCCCGGGTGGATCAGATCCACGCTGCTGCAGCGCGTCCCGATCGCGGTGAGGAGGGAGCGGACGAGGTGGTGCGCCTTCTTCTCGATGATCTCAACGTCCCTGCAGCGATCGCCACCGCGCTTGAGGACGGCGGGCGGGCTGCTCGGGTGCTCTCGCAGATCCTGGTGATCGGGTGAGGGAGGAACGCCGGGCGCGCATCCTTCAGGTGGCAGCGGGCCTGTTTGCTCAGCAGGGCTATCACGGTGTCTCGATCGACGCGCTCGGCGCGGCGGTCGGGATGAGTGGGCCCGGGCTGTATCGCTACTTCCCGGGAAAGGAGTGGATTCTCGCCGCGATGCTCACCGACATCAGTGACTCCCTGCTCAGCGGGGGCCGGGAGCTGGCGGAGAGATACGCGGGGGATCCCCGCACCCTGCTGGACGAGCTCCTGCACTTCCAGGTGCGGTTTGCCCTCGACGATCCCGACCTCATTGCGGTGCAGGCCCGCGATCTGGGCAACGTGCCGGACTCGGAGCGGTCCAGGATTCGGCGTACGCAATCGGAGTATGTCGCGCTGTGGACAGAGTCGGTGTGCGCCGCCAAGGGCCTCACGGATGTCGATCGCGCTCGATCGGGGGTCAATGCGGTCTTCGGCCTCATTCACTCCACTCCGCACAGCGCCCGTCTGGCACGACCCGAGATGGAGGCCCTGCTGCTGGCGATGGCGCAGGGTGCGCTCGACTCGCTCTAGGGGAGCAAGCCCTGCTGCTGGGCTCGCCGCAGGAGGTCGGTCTTGGTCGGTGCAGGCTGCCCAGCGCGGGTGTACTTCAGCCGGACCCGCTTGATGTACATGCGCGCCGTGTCGGCGCTGATGTTCATCCTTCGGGCGACCGACTCCATCTTCAGCCCTGAGGCGTAGAGCACGAGGGCCTGAGTCTCCTGATCCGACAGTCGGACGGATCCGTCCGTCTCTCCTGCCAGCATGGCGGCGATCTCGCGCGACATGAAGGGCTCACCCTGCAGCGTGGCCTCCACGGCACGGGCGATCTCGGAGACATCGGCGTTCTTGGAGACATATCCCAGAGCCCCCGCACGCAGGCAGCTGCGCACCAGGTTCGGCTGGCCGAGGGCGCTGATGATGAGAATGCGCGCGCCGGCAGCCACCAGGCGCTGGACGTGCGAGACAGGTGGTTCATCGGTGCCCAGATCGAGGTCAAGGATCACGCAGTCGCAGCCGGAGGACTCGACGTGGATGAGCGCCTCATCGATATCGGCACCGCCGTAGGTGAGGTGGAAGTCCCCGTCCAGCGACGTCGCGAGGCGGTCAATGAGGGCCTCGCGAACCAGCGGATGGTCTTCAAGGACGACGAATCGCGTGGACATCCGGCCTCCCGTGGTGACGCTGTGTGCTCACCCTATGGGGTATCGTGTGGGAGTTGGACCATCCGCGGTGCGGAGGCTGGGGAAGGCATTCCTCACCGGTGGAGGTCAGCAATGGAGCAGTACCCGTCCCGATCAGGGTCATCCCCGGCGCCGTCACGGCGTCCCGGGGGACTGACGCGAGTCGTCGCGTGGATTCATGCCGTCCCGACGGCCATGTGCCCCCATGTCGAGTGGGCCGTGGGGAGGCTCCACGAGGCCCCGATTCGACTTGACTGGTCAGCCCAGCCGCTCCTGCCGCGACACCAGCGAGCCGAGTTGACGTGGGTGGGCGAACCGGGGTCGGCAGCGGCCCTCGCGAGCGCCCTGCGGCCGATGGCTCGGATCTGGTTCGAGGTGGCCGAGGATGCCTCCGCCGCGCCGGGGGAGCGATTCTCCTTCACCCCGAGTCTGGGATTGTTCCGGGCGAGCATTGATGCCCACGGTGATGTGGTCGTCCATGAATCCCGGCTGCGCATCCTTCTCGACGAGCCGGACATCGGCATCGAGGCAGGATTGGCGCTCTTGCTCGGCAGCGACTGGGATGCCGAACTGGAGCCGTTCCGAATCGCGGGCGAGGCCGGATCCGTGCGGGTGCTGCACCACGTCGTGTGATCGGCCGACCGCAGCGATTACAGCGGAATGTTGCCGTGCAGGCCGCGTGTGCCTGGGGTGTCGAGCAGGATGGAGGCGACCCGTGACCGGGTGATGCCGGGACTGACGACCTCGTCGACGACCCCGATGTCGACCGCGCGGGCAATGCCGCCGGAGATGACCTCGTGCTCGGCGGCCAGTTCGAGCTCGAGTGCCGCCCGCGCCTCATCGTCTGTGACCTCGGCAAGGTGGCGCCGATGCAGGATGCGGACCGCCGCCACGGACCCCATGACGGCGACCTCGGCCGTCGGCCAGGCGAGGACGCGCGTGGCCCCCAGCGACTTGGAGTTCATGGCGACGTAGGCGCCGCCGTAGGCCTTGCGGGTGACGACGGTGACCCGCGGGACGACACACTCGGCGAAGGCGTGCAGGAGCTTGGCTCCGCGGCGGACGACCCCGTCCCATTCCTGGCCGACGCCGGGAAGATAGCCGGGAACATCGACTAGGACCACGAGCGGGACCGCGAGCGAGTCGCACATCCGGACGAACCGAGCCGCCTTCTCTGCGCTGGCCGAGTCGAGGCAGCCGCCCAGGCGCAGCGGATTGTTGGCCACGACCCCCACCGTGCGACCGCCGATGCGCCCGAGGGCGGTCACGATATTGGGCGCCCATCGCTCGTGAAGCTCCATGGTCGTGCCTTCGTCGAGGAAGGCCGTGAGCAGCGGATGGACGTCGTAGGCGCGCCGGGCCGAATCCGGCAGGAGGGCACCGAGATCGACATCGGCAACGGAGGCGAGGTCGAGCGAGCCCTGTGCACCGAGGAGCAGGGCGAGTCCGCGGGCATCATCGAGCGCACCCTGCTCGGTCTCGGCGACCATGTGGACCACGCCGCTGCGCCGGCCGTGCGGCTCGGGACCGCCGAGTCGCAGCATGTCGACCTGCTCGCCGGTGACCGACCGCACGACCTCCGGACCGGTGACGAAGACGCGCCCTTCCGGGCCGAGGATGACGATGTCGGTGAGGGCTGGTCCGTACGCCGCCCCGCCCGCAGCGGGACCGAGGACGACGGAGATCTGGGGCACCTTGCCGGACGCGCGGGTCATCGCGGCGAACACGCGGCCCACGCCGTCAAGGCTGGCCACCCCCTCGCGGAGGCGGGCCCCGCCGGAGTGCCAGAGGCCGATGACGGGCGCGGTGTCGGCGAAGGCCCGGTCGTACGCCGTGACGATGGCTCGGCACCCGTCCGAGCCCATCGCCCCGCCCTGGACGGTGGGGTCCGTGGCGAAGGCCACCACGCGCGAGCCGTTGACGGTGCCGACGGCCGAGATCACTCCGCGGTCGTCGACGGGGGTGATCGTCGTGAGGCTTCCCGCATCCACCAGGGCCGCGAGGCGGACCATGGGCGAACGAGGATCGACACGATCCTCCACGGTCACGGGTGAGGTCACGTGGGGCTCCTGAACACCAGGGCCACATCGTGGCCGCCGAAACCGAAGGAGTTGTTGACCGCCGCGATGTCGCCGGCCGGGAGCGGGCGCGGTTCGCCCACGGCGATATCGAGGTCGATCTGCGGGTCGAGGGTGACGAGGTTGGCGGTCGGTGGGCAGACGCGATCGCGCAGGGCGAGGATCGTGAACACCGACTCCACAGCACCGGCGCCGCCGAGGAGATGTCCGGTCATCGACTTCGATCCCGTGACGACGATCGAGTCGGTCGCGTCGCCCAGGGCGGCACGGATGGCCACCGCCTCCGCCACGTCACCCTGGGGGGTGGAGGTCGCGTGGGCGTTGATGTGGACGATGTCCTGCGGAGTCAGTCCCGCATCCGCCAGTGCCGCCCTGATGGCGCGCGTGGCGCCACGTCCCTCAGGATCAGGTTGGGCGATGTGGTGGCCATCGGAGGTCAGACCCGAGCCGGCGAACACCCCGTGGATGCGGGCAC
>CAZLHZ010000091.1:6606-7386 GCA_964559285.1 uncultured Actinomycetes bacterium
GCGCGGCCACGTCGTGGCTCCCGGCCTCATCGACCTGCACACCCATGTCTACTGGGGTGGCACCGCTATCGGCGTGGACGCCACCGACCTGGCCCTGCGTGGTTGCACCGCCACCTTCGTGGATGCGGGCACCGCGGGCCCGAGCGTGCTCCTCCGCCTCGAGGACGACGATGCCGGCGCCCTCACCCATGACGAATCCGTCGCGATCGACGTCGTAGGGCCGCGAGGCCGACCGCGGATCGTCATTGCGCTTCGACAGGGCCCGCATCGAGGCGAACAGGCCCAGGGTGAGCGGATGGATGCAGGCCTCGGTGCCACCGGCGACGACGATGTCGGCCCGTCCGCTGCGGATCATGTCGGCGCCGTAGGCGATGGCCTCGGCACCCGAGGCGCAGGCGCTCACGGGGGTGTGAACCCCGGCCCGGGCGCCGATCTCCAGACCGACGACGGCGGCCGGGCCATTGGGCATGATCATCGTGATCCCCATGGGCGAGACCCGGGTCGGACCCTTCTCATTGAGGATCTCGTACTGCTCGAGCAGGGACACGACGCCGCCGATGCCGGTGGCCACGACGGTCCCGAGGCGGTCGGGGTCGATCTCGGGGCGTCCCGCATCCGCCCACGCCTCGCGGAAGGCGATGAGCGCCGCCTGCTGGGAGCGATCGAGACGGCGCACCTCGGAGCGCTCCAGCAGTCCCGCGGGGTCGACGGTCATGAACGCACCCACACGTGACGGCAGTTCCGGATGCCAGTCCTCAGGGATCGAGGTGACACCGGGCC
>CAZLHZ010000091.1:7396-7623 GCA_964559285.1 uncultured Actinomycetes bacterium
GCGAGAAGGTTCTCCCAGGTGGACGCGACGTCGCCACCGAGGGGGGTGGTCACCCCCATCCCGGTGACGACGACGCCTCGAGTCATGTTCCCGCCCATGTCCGTCTCGGTCAGAGGTTGTTCTCGATGTAGCTGACCGCGTCGCCGACCGTCTTGAGCTTCTTCAGGTCATCATCGGAGATCTTCACGTTCCAGCGCTCCTCGACCAGCATGACGACCTCCACCATC
>CAZLHZ010000092.1:0-5486 GCA_964559285.1 uncultured Actinomycetes bacterium
AGGGACTGGAACTCCTGCAGGCCGGTGACAGTGCCGTGGCCCTGGTCTACCTCGTCGGCTCCGTCGTCATCGGTGTCACTGCGGCACAGCTCGGCCTGACCCTCTCCACGCGTCTGCATCTCAGGCACACCGCATGACGATCACCGCGACCCTCCTCGTGGCCGCCGGGGCCGCCCTTGGTGCACCGCTGCGCTTCCTGCTGACCCGGGCGGTGGTGCGCCGGTTCCCGGCGTACCTCGCGATGGGAACGCTGGGGGTCAATGTGCTGGGCTCGCTCATCCTCGGATTCGTCGCGGGAGTCGGTGCGCCACTGCTCGTGCTCGCGGCCGGCACCGGCTTCTGCGGTGCACTGACGACCTTCTCCGGGTTCTCAGCCGAGGTCGCCGACCTCACTGCGGCTCGCCGTCATGTGAGCGCGATGTCCACGGTGGTGCTGTCCCTCGTCATCTGTGTCGCTGCCGCAGCACTCGGCCTGCTGCTCGGGCGTGCCATCGGCTGACAGCATCGCGGGGGCGGCTAGCGTGCCCCCGTGACCAGCAGCGAGACCGGCAGCAGCGAGACAGGCAGCACCGCCGCACCCCGACGCCGACGCACCCTGCGCGTCCTCGCGTGGACCGCCGGCATCCTCGGCCTCGTCCTCATCCTCCTGCTCGGCAGCGTCGCCACGTTCGCGACCTACACGATCCGCCGTTCGTTCCCGCAGGTCTCCGGCAGCATCACCCTGCCGGGTCTGTCGGCACCGGTGCAGGTGGTCCGTGATGGTCTGGGCGTCCCGACGATCTACGCCGACACCCTCGCTGATCTGTCCTTCGCGCAAGGGTTCGTCCACGCCCAGGACCGCTTCTGGGAGATGGATGTGCGCCGGCACATCACCTCCGGTCGCCTGTCGGAGATGTTCGGCGCGAGTCAGGTGCCGACCGATGCGTTCCTGCGCACCCTCGGCTGGCGACGCATCGCCGAGCAGGAACTCGGCCTGCTGACCCCGCGGTCGCGGATGATCCTGGACTCCTATGCCGCGGGCGTGAACGCCTATCTCGCCGGTCGCGACAAGGCTGACATCAGTCTTGAGTACGCCGTTCTCGGGTTGCAGAACCCCGGCTATGTCATCGAGCCGTGGGGTCCTGCGGACTCGGTCGCGTGGCTCAAGGCTCTGGCCTGGGACCTGCGCGGCAACATGTCGGAGGAGATCTATCGCGCCGTCATGTCGACCTCGGCCGGAGTCGCCAACACGGAGACCCTGTTCCCGCCCTATCCCTATGAGCGGCATCGCCCGATCGTCGTCGGTGGAGCGGTGATCGATGGCCGATTCGTCGGTCCCGACGGTCAGGCGGTGGCGAAGCCGGTTGGCTACGAGATCCCCACCGATGCGGTGCCGGCGCTGGAGTCGGTGCTGGTGGCGAGTGCACCGCTGGATGCCTGGCTTGGTGAGAGTGGCCGCGGGATCGGATCCAACTCCTTCGCCGTGTCCGGTGCGCACACCGAGTCGGGACTGCCGCTGCTGGCCAACGATCCCCATCTCGCGCCGAGCATGCCGAGCCTGTGGTACCAAGCCGGCCTGCGCTGTCGCACCACCAGCGCGGAGTGTGACTATGACGTGGCCGGCTGGACCATGGCTGGCATTCCCGGTGTGTTCATCGGCCACAACGCCCGCATCGCATGGGGGTTCACCAACCTCGGCCCCGATGTCACCGACCTCGTCCTGCACAAGGTCACCGGCGACACCTATCTCGTTGACGGCCGTCAGGTGCCGATGACAACGCGCGACGAGACGATCAAGGTCGCCGGTGGTGATCCGGTGGTCATCACGGTTCGTGAGACCGCGGATGGACCGCTCATCTCCGATGTTGCTGACGCCGGTGACACCTTCGACATCGTGGGTGCAGACACTCCGGTGCCCGCCCCCGGTCAGGCGGACAGCGGCACGCCCATCCCCGATCGTGGTGCGGGCTATGCGGTCGCTCTCCGGTGGACCGCACTCACCCCGCGACCGACCTACGACGGCTTCGACCTCATCAACACGGCAGCGAACTTCGAGGACTTCCGCAAGGCCGCGATGAAGGTGTCTGTCCCGGCGCAGAACCTGCTCTACGCCGATGTCGACGGCATGATCGCCTATCAGGCACCGGGGGCGATCCCGGTCCGCGGTGGCTATGACGGGAAGTGGCCGGTGCCCGGATGGAGCACCACCTATCGCTGGAACGGCTTCATCCCCTCGATGGCACTGCCCACTGTGAAGAACCCGGCCGAGGGCTGGATCGTCACCGCCAATCAGGCGATCGTGACTCCGGACTATCCCTACTTCATCACCGATGACTGGTCCTACGGCTCGCGCAGCCAGCGCATCGTCGACCGGATCACGGCGATCATTGATTCCGGACGCAAGGTGAGCGCTGCCGACCTGCGCGATATCCAGATGGACTCGTGGAATGAGAACGCGGCCTATCTCGTCCCGCGCATGCTTGCCCTCCCTTCTGCTCAGCAGGCAGCCCCGCAGTCGGTGCGGGACCTCCTCGCACAGTGGGATTTCACCCAGCCCCGTGATTCCTCGGCAGCGGCGTACTTCAACTCGTTCTGGAAGAACCTGCTCGCCATCACGGTCAATGCCGAGAGTGGCACCGACATCATCTCGGCCTCGGGTGATGACCAGTTCTTCGAGGTGTTCCGCGGGCTCTGGGATGACCCGGCCAACTTCTGGTGGGATGACCGGCGCACGCCGGAGGTCGAGGGGCGTGACGCCACGATTGCAGCAGCGCTCTCCCTCGCCTACGACGAGATGGTGTCCCTGCAGGGTTCAGACCCGACACGATGGCGCTGGGGAGCGATGCACACGCTCCTGCTACAGAACCAGACCCTCGGCGCCAGCGGGGTGGCGCCGATCGAGTCCCTCTTCAATCGCGGACCGATCGAGACCGCGGGGGGTAGCGGCATTGTCAACGCGACCGGATGGACACCGAGTGACGGCTACACCGTCAACTGGGTCCCCAGCATGCGCATGGTCGTCGACCTCGCGGACTTCGATCGATCCACGTGGGTGAACCTCACCGGCAACAGCGGGCACGCTTTCGATGCGACGTACGACGATCAGGTGTGGGCCTGGCAGAACGGTGAGCAGTTCCGCTGGTCGTGGTCAGCGGATGCTCTCGACTCCTCAGCCGTGGCCACCCTCACCCTGCTGCCGAAGGGCTGATCGCGGCGTCGGTGATCAGACGATGATGAAGCGCGAGGGTGTCACGATCGCGTCCATCCGCTCATCGTGTGCTTCATGGGGCACCGTCGCCATGACCTCGTCGTCATGGACGAGCGCGATGCGCCAGGGCCCCCCGTCCGCGTGCCGACGCAGTCCGGTGAGCAGTCGGTCATAGAACCCGCCCCCCTGTCCGAGGCGTGACCCATCGACCCCGACCGCAGTCGCTGGGATGAGCAGGAGCGCAGGATCGAGGGCCGCGAGCGCGTCGGCATCTTCTGCGAGGTTGGCGGCAGGCTCCGGGATGCCGCGGGGACCGGGGGTCAGGCTCGCGGGTCCGGCGTACCTCCCCCACGCGAGCACGCCGCCCGACCGCACGATCGGCAGGGCGACCTGCGCCCCGGCGGCGATCAGGTGGTCGAGGAGCGGTCCGGTGCCCGGTTCACCCGGCATGGCGGCGTACGCCGTGACCCAGCGTCCCCTCGCGCAGGCCGCGCGCACCGGCTCGGTGCCCAGCGCCACCTCCGCGAGGAGCTTGGCCCGTCGGGCCTGCTCGACCGCGGGTCGCTGCGCGCGGGCACGGCGCACGAGGTCACGCAGCGCGACCTTCGCGTCACCGGACATGGCTCATCGTCCCACTCTCGTGCGCGAGGGGAGCCGGCACGCGCCATGGTCGGGGCCTAAGGTCAGCACATGAAGGTGACCAAGGCCGTCGTGCCTGCCGCGGGCCTGGGGACACGCTTCCTGCCCGCGACGAAGGCGACGCCCAAGGAGATGCTCCCGGTCGTCGACAAGCCGGCGATTCAGTACGTCGTCGAGGAAGCGGTGGCTGCCGGGCTCGATGACATCCTCTTCATCACCGGGCGCAGCAAGCGCCCGCTCGAGGATCACTTCGATCGCAACCTCGAACTCGAGGCGGTGCTCTCGGCCAAGGGTGATGACGAGCGGCTCGCGCTCATCCATGAGTCGACCGATCTCGCCCGCATCCACTATGTGCGCCAGGGGGATCCGCTCGGCCTCGGTCATGCGGTCCTCATGGCCGAGCAGCATGTGTCACCGGAGCCGTTCGCGGTCCTGCTCGGTGATGACCTCATCGACGAGACGAATCCGATCCTGCCGCGCATGCTCGAGGTGCGGGCACGGCTCGGTGGCTCGGTGATCTGCCTCATGGAGGTGCCTGCCGAGCTCATCTCGCTCTACGGATGTGCAGCGGTCGAGCCGACCGACATCGACGGGGTGGTGCGGGTCACCGACCTCGTCGAGAAGCCGGCCGTCGATGAGGCACCGAGCAGCTACGCGATCATCGGCCGCTACGTCCTCGACTCGCGCGTCTTCTCCGTGCTGCGGGACACCCCGCCCGGTCGTGGCGGCGAGATCCAGCTCACCGACGCCCTGCGCGTTCTGGCCACCCTGCCGGTCGACGAGGGCGGCGGCGTGCACGGGGTCGTGTTCACCGGGCGGCGCTATGACACCGGTGACAAACTCTCCTACCTGCAGGCGGTCGTGTCCCTCGCCTGCGCGCGCGAGGACCTCGGCCCGCAACTGCTGCCGTGGCTTGCCGAACTCGTCGACGGTGCCCGCGAGGAGGGTCTCCTGTGAAGTCGGTGAGCGAGCACCTGTCGGCGGTGCTCACCGGCATCGAGCCGCTGGAGCCGATCGATCTGTCCCTGAGCGAGGCGAGCGGATGCGTGCTCGCCGAGGATGTGACGGCCGCCTGGCCGCTGCCCTCGTTCGACAACTCCTCGATGGATGGGTACGCCGTCATCGCCGACGACCTCCGCCACGCCAGTCCCGAGCGGCCCGTCGAGCTCACCGTCATCGACGATGTGCCCGCGGGGTTCCGTTCAACAGAGTTCCTGCGCACCGGCACGGCCATTCGCATCATGACCGGTGCCCCGCTCCCGGGCGGTGCCGACGCGGTGGTGCCCGTCGAGTGGACCGATGGTGGAACGACGCGCGTGCGCGTGTCACGTGCCCCACGCATGGTCGATCACCTGCGGCTCACCGGTGAGGATGTCCGCGCCGGTGAGCCGGTGCTCTCCCGCGGAGATGTCGTCGGACCCCGGCAGGTGGCCCTGCTCGCCGCCGCCGGTCGCGCTCGCGTCCGCGTGCATCCGCGCCCGCGCGTTGTCGTCGTCTCCACCGGATCAGAGCTCGTTGAGGCCGGCACACCGCTGGAGCCCGGACTCATCGCCGACTCCAACGGGATCATGCTCGCGGTCGCCGCGCGGCGGTCCGGGGCTGATGCGTTCCGAGTCGGTCCGATCCCGGATGAGGAGTCGACCCTGCTCAAGGCCCTCGA
>CAZLHZ010000092.1:5496-6612 GCA_964559285.1 uncultured Actinomycetes bacterium
GGGCCGATCTCATCATCACCTCGGGTGGGGTGAGCATGGGCGCGTACGACACGGTGAAGTCGGTGCTCTCGCGACTCGGCACGGTTGACTTCGTCAAGGTCGCGATGCAGCCCGGGATGCCGCAGGGGAGCGGTCGCCTCGGCTCGGATCGCACCCCGATCATCACCCTGCCCGGCAATCCGGTGAGCTCCTATGTCTCCTTCGAGGTGTTCGTGCGTCCCGTGATCCGGCGGATGCTCGGACACCGCAGCCTCGGTCGACCCTCCCTGCGAGCGGTGTGCGCGAGCAGCTTCACCTCACCGGGTGGGAAGACCCAGTTCGCCCGCGGTCGGCTCGTCATCGATGACGGGACCTACGTCGTCCATCCGCTCCAGGGCCAGGGGTCGCACTTCCTCGGGGACCTCGCGCGAGCGAACGCCCTCATCGTCGTGCCGCCGGAGACCACGTCCGTGCAGGCACGCGACATTGTGACCGTGCTCGATCTCGACCAGGACGGCTGACGTGGCGGAGAGCGGATTCACTCATCTTGATGATCGCGGTGCGGCCCACATGGTCGATGTCACCGCGAAGGAGGTGACGGTGCGGTCGGCTACGGCTCGCGGTCACGTCACCGTGTCACCGGAGGTCATCGCCCTGCTGCGTGCCGGCGGAACGGCGAAGGGTGATGCCCTCGCCGTCGCGCGCATCGCCGGCATCGCTGCGGCCAAGCGCACCCCCGATCTCGTGCCGCTGTGCCATCCGATCGCGATCCACGGCGTGACCGTCGACCTCGGGGTGGCCGACGATCGCGTCGAGATCACCGCAACCGTGCGCACCGCCGATCGCACCGGCGTCGAGATGGAGGCGCTCACCTGTGTCGCGGTCGCCGGACTTGCGCTCATCGACATGGTGAAGGCCGTCGACAAAGGTGCAGCGATCGCCGAGGTCCAGCTGGTTGAGAAGACCGGGGGTCGCAGCGGGACCTGGCGGCGATCATGAGTGAGTCCCGCACCACGTCGATCACCGAGTCGGCAGGGCACTGGCGAGCCCTCGTCGTGAGCGTCTCGACCCGCGCCTCCGCCGGGGTCTACTCGGATCGCTCGGGTGAGGCACTGCGCGATGGTCTGCGTGCGCTCG
>CAZLHZ010000092.1:6622-7605 GCA_964559285.1 uncultured Actinomycetes bacterium
TGGGCCGACCGTCGTGCCCGATGGTCCGCAGGTCGAGACCACCCTGCGCGATGCGGTGAGTGCGGGCTACGACCTCGTCGTCACGACCGGTGGCACGGGGCTCTCGCCCACCGACGGCACACCGGAGGCGACCCTGCGCGTCATCGATCGTGCCGTGCCCGGCATCGGCGAGGCGCTGCGCGCCTACGGTTCCTCGCGGGGCATCGTCTCGGCTGTCCTCTCGCGCGGGGTCGCCGGACTGGCGGGGCGCACCCTCATCGTCAATCTGCCGGGATCCATCGGAGGGGTGCGCGATGGCGTGGCCGTGCTCGGCCCACTCCTTGCCCACGCCCTCGAACAGGTGAGCGGGGTGGACCACAGGGCAACCGACCCGGGCGAGCGGACGTGAGCGATCTGTGGCCGGTCACCCTGCGTGACGGGGTTATCGGCCTGCGTCCGCTGCGACGTCGTGACGGTCGGGAGTGGGCGGCGGTGCGGGCGCGCAATGCCGACTGGCTGCGGCCGTGGGAGGCGACCCTGCCGGACCCGAAGCGGCAGACCCTGCCGACCTTCAGCGCGATGGCGACTCACCTGCGTCAGGAGGCCCGCATGCTGCGCACCCTGCCGTGGGTCATGACCTACGAGGGTCGACTCGTCGGTCAGGTGACGATGGGGGGCATCACGTGGGGATCCCAGTGCGGGGCGCATATTGGCTACTGGGTCGATCAGGAGGTCGCCGGGCGCGGGGTGACGCCCACGGCGGTGGCCCTGGCCTGCGATCACGCGTTCCAGACGATGAAGCTCCATCGGATGGAGATCAACATCCGACCCGAGAACACCGCCTCGCGGCGGGTCGCCGAGAAGCTTGGTCTGCGACTGGAGGGGATGCGCGAGAAGTACCTCCATATTGATGGTGACTGGCGCGACCACCTCACCTATGCGGTGCTGCGCGAGGAGGTGCCCGATGGGCTGCTCGCGCGATGGCACCGCACCCGCGCCCTCAT
>CAZLHZ010000093.1:0-3139 GCA_964559285.1 uncultured Actinomycetes bacterium
GGCCACGCGGGTCGGCTCCATGAGGCCGAACGGGGTGACCCGACCGGTGCGCCCACCGATGGAGCCGCTTCCGGGTGCACACATCACCGGATTCACGCGGCGCGGTTCATCGCACTTCCGACTCACCTATGTGCTCGGTGGCAAGCGCTATCGCATCCGCTATCGAGCGACCACCAGCCGTGTGCAGATCACGTACGTCAGTCCAGATGGTTCGACGCGCGCGGAGACCTACGAGCGCGCCCCCTGATCGCCACCGGTGCCACCCGTCGCGGGTGGCTCGAAGCGATACCCGCAGTAGCGGCACACCTTGGCGGTGGCCTGAATGGTCTCGGCGCAGTCCGGGCATCGACGTGATGCGGGTGGCTCACGACTGAAGAGTCGCTGCAGGAAGCTGCCGCGTGAGGTGTCCATGCCCACTCCGTCAATGCAGGACTGGCAGTACGCCGCAAGCTGCGTCGCACTGTCCTTGACCCGCCCCTCCGCGCTCGCGGCGATCTCCAGGGCCAGCGCGCGGGTGTCATTCAACGCATCTGTGTCACGCCGACGCAGCGCCTCGAGGGTGAGATCCCAGGTCTCGCGCAGTGCCTTCTTGAACTGGCCGGCGGCGATATGCGCCCGCGCCTGAGCCACCCTGTCCTGGTGCGTCACGTGCGCAGGCTACCGGTCGGTGGGGGCATGCAGGTGGCGCATCGAGTGCAGCTGCGGCAGGCGTTCGATGTCGACTGCCGCTGCCCAGCGGGCCAGTGAGCCGCTCTGGGTGCGCCACGAGCGCACGACGGATCGCGCAAGTTCTGGTCGATCCGCAAGGCGCTGGGCGAGACGCCGCGCCTCGGGCAGGAGATCGGTCTCGGGCACGGCACGCCAGGCGAGCCCGAGGCGCACCGCGTCCGCTCCGCGCACCTCCTCGCCGAAGAGCGCCATCGCAGCCGCCGTGTCAGCACCGACCACCTGCCCGAGGAGATGGAAGTGCCCACCGCCGGGATGGATGCCGATGCGGGCGAACCCTGACATGAGGCGTGCCTCAGTCGAGACCAGGCGCAGGTCGGCGGCGAGTGCGAGATTGAGCCCGGCTCCGACGGCCGTTCCGTGGACGGCGGCGATGGTCGGTGTTGCCAGTGACCCGAAGGAGACGAAGGCGTCGTAAATGCGACGCAGGCCGAGATAGCTCTCATCGGTCATCGGATCGGCTCCGATGCGCTGCAGGGTCTCCCGGTCGCCTCCCGCACAGAAGTCACGCCCCGCCCCGGTGACGATGGTGACAGCGATATCGGGATCGTCATTGATGGCGTGGACCACGCCGATGAACTCCTCCGCCATGGCCACCGTGAACGAGTTGCGTCGATCCGGGGCGTTGAGAGTGATCATGGCGATTCCGGACTCGATCTCCGCCAGCACCTCAGCCATCGGCACCTCCTGTTGTGAGGTGGCCAGTCAATCAGACGGTGAGGTGCCCGCTCGGCAGGCTGGAGTGCGTACCCTTGCCCCGTGAAGCCCACCTCCCGAGCCCTCGGATTCCTTGCCCTCGCGGTGGTGGCTGCCCTCGTCCTGGGCTTCTCCTACTGGCTGTTCATCCGGACCCATGCCGGTCAGGTCATCGACAACTCGGCCTACCTTGGACGCGCGGGCGCGACCCCGCGAGCGGCACTGCGGGCACGGGATCTGCTCGACGTCATCTTCATCTCGTCGGTCGTCGCCGCTGCCGTCGTCATCATCATCGTCGCGGTGATCCGGCGGTCCTTTCTCGTCGGCCTGCTCGCGGTGGGTGGATTCCTCGGCGCTGTGGCGGTGGCCGAGATCCTCAAGTTGGTCCTGTCCCGCCCCAATCTCGATCCGGTGCGCAACGACATTCTCGACAAGGGGCTCTACAACACGTTCCCGAGCGGCCATACGACGATTGCGGCCGGTGCCTCACTGGCCCTCATCATCGTCAGCAGTCCGGCCTTCCGGCCCATCGCCCTGTGGTTCGGCACGGCGTTCACCTCGGCGGTGGCCTGTGCCGTCGTCATCGCGGGATGGCACCGGCCCAGTGATGCTGTCGGTGGCATCGCAACGGCTGCCTTCGTGCTCTCCCTTGCCGCATGCCTCGCCGTGGCCACCCGGGGTGAGCCGATCACTCCGACGGGACTGGCGCGCTGGGCACCGCTGACCAATGCTCTGCTGCTCCTTCTGCTCGGGGGCTCACTCGTCCTCGCCCTGCGCCTTGGCTGGTCCAATCTGCAGACCGCGGCTCTCATCGTCCTTGGCTGCGGGCTCATCGTGGAGGCAGCGGTGACACTCACCATCACCGCGTGGATGCTGCGGGATGTGGAATGGTCACTGCCGAACCGCAGCACTGCTGCCCGGTGACGTGATGACGCCCGTGACATCCGGTGAGCCACGACCGTCCATCGGCGGTGCCGACACGTTCACGGGCACCGTGACCGTGTCCTACACCCCGGATCTCAATGGCACGGCCAACCCCGGCGAGGTGGTGTGGGCCTGGGTCGCCTACGAGGAGGATCGCCGCGTCGGCAAGGACCGGCCGATCCTTGTCATCGGTCGTGCGAGCCGCTCTCGACTCGCCGCCCTCATGCTCTCCAGTCAGGACCATGCGGGGGATCGCGGGTGGACCCTCCTCGGCCGAGGTCCGTGGGACCGCGAGGGTCGAGCCAGCTGGGTTCGCACCGATCGGGTGCTCGTCGTGCAGGAGCGTGCCGTCCGGCGTGAGGGTGCGGTCGTTCCGCCCCGCTCGTTCGATGAGGTGGTGGCGCACGTGACCGGTGCCCGCCTGGTCCGGCGTACCAGCGTCATGCGGCGACTCTGGGGACTGGTGCGACGCTCGGCCAGATGACCGACCTGGTCACATGACAGTGCTGGTGCCAGATCCGCGGGGGACCTGACACCAGCACCGAGGGCCGAACGCGATCAGGCGGTGGCTCCCGCGGCGTTCGTGTCGCTCGCCGAGTCGGATCCCATGGGTCCATCGCCGTCGCCGTCGCCGTCGCCGTCATGGCCGTGATGTCCCGGACCCCGACCATCGGGGCCGTGATGTCCCGGACCCCGACCATCGGGGCCACCGGCCGTTTCGCCCGTGATGGTGTAGCTCGCGTCGAGCTGGACGGTGGCGTGGCTGCCGTCGGCCTTGGTGATGTGCGCCTCG
>CAZLHZ010000093.1:3239-5620 GCA_964559285.1 uncultured Actinomycetes bacterium
GGGGTAGGCGGCGGTGACCGCAGCCTCGACCTTGGTGGCGTCGTCACCGGTGAGCAGCTCTTCTGCGTGATGTCCCGGACCACGTCCGTCGGGGCCGTGATGTCCCGGACCCCGACCATCGGGGCCACCGGCCGTTTCGCCGGTGATGGTGTAGTCCGCGTCGAGCTGGACGGTGGCGTGGCTGCCGTCGGCCTTGGTGATGTGCGCCTCGAAGACGGCGCCGCCGTCGGCGTCCTTCTCCATGCGGTCGATGGTGGCGTCGGGGTAGGCGGCGGTGACCGCAGCCTCGACCTTGGTGGCGTCGTCACCGGTGAGCGGC
Source organism: uncultured Actinomycetes bacterium (assembly GCA_964559285.1). Taxonomy (GTDB): domain Bacteria; phylum Actinomycetota; class Actinomycetes; order S36-B12; family S36-B12; genus CAZLHZ01. The sequence continues at coordinate 3,559 of CAZLHZ010000093.1, forward strand.
TCCTCTGCGGGACGTGCCATGTCACGGACGACATCGCCCAGCTTGCCGATGGCTGAATGCGGCCCGGAGCCACCGTTGACGCCGGTGGCGTTGGCCACCGCGACCCCAGTTGCGGCGATCGCGAGCGTGCCGATGACGGTCGCGCCAATGATGGCGATCCGCTTCTTCTTCGTGCTTGCCATGTCTGCTCCCTTGCTCGTGGCCCTCGGGTGAGCCGTGTGCTGTGGGTCCATCGTGCGTTGACTCTGATCGAACGTGGTGGTGGCCGTGTCAGGGGCAGGTAAACCTTGCCCGACATCGCGTGCCCGTGAGGGCACCGGGGTGCCGTGGAATGATCCGGGGATGAGTGACCGGGGAACTCTCGACTCGACCCTGGCCCCCGGTTCGGCGAGCGATCTCGGGTGGCGCAACCTCGAGGTGCGCAACGGTGAGCCGACCCTCGGCCACCTCGATCCCGCGGCAGTGCCACTGGCGTCCCTATGGCATCTGTCTGATGTCCACCTGTGCGATGCCGAGTCTCCGGCGCGGCAGGAATACCTTGATCGGTACGCCGATCCCGATTCCCCCTATCGCGAGCAGCTGGGCGCGGTCGGCACCTACCGACCCCAGGAGATCCTCACCGTGCAGGTGGCGACCACGATGGTGGAGACGGTCAACGAGGTGCGGAACGGTCCGATCCTCGGTCGAGACATTGACGCTGTGCTCATCACCGGAGACATCATCGACAACGCGCAGCGCAATGAACTGCAGTGGTATCGCACGATCATGGAGGGTGGCACGGTCAGTCCCCGCAGTGGAGATGCCGATTGCAGCTCGTGGGTCGGTGCATCGACGGTGGAGTGGTCCGAGTCCTACTGGCACCCCGATGGCCCCCCGGCCGATGTCATGGAGGACCGGCCGACGCGGCTCTATGGCTTTCCCCGGATCCCGGGACTGGTTGAGGCGGCACGTCGTGATGTCACATCACCGGGACTCGCGCTGCCGCTTCTCACTGTGCATGGAAATCACGATCGACTGCTCCAGGGCACGAACGTCGCAACTCCGCAGCTACGGGCCCTCGCCGTTGGCGATGCCCGCATCACCGGTCTGGCCGAGGGGCAGAGTCCCCTCGTCATCCTTGAGGCCGTGCCGGGCATCGGTCCCGCGCGCTACACCCATGACGCAAGTTCGCCGCGGACCGTGATCGTGCCGGACTCCGATCGCGCCCCGGTGCATGATGGCGACTTCGGCCCCACGCGGTGGGTGCGTGACATCGGCGGCATCCGGCTCATCGCCATCGACACGGTCAATCCGCACGGTGGTTGGCAGGGGTCCCTCGATCGCGAGCAGTTCACCTGGCTGGGCGATGAGCTGGCAGCAGCCGATCGACCGGTCGTCATCACGTCACACCACCCTCTCGAATGCCTCATTAATGGCTATGTGCCGCCGGGTCACCCACCGCGCGTGCTCATGGAGGAGGTCCGCGATCTCGCGCTCGACAGTCCCTATGTCGCCGCCTGGATCGCCGGTCACGTCCACACGCACATGGCGATCCGGCATGGCACGGATGAACGCTGCTTCTGGGAGATCACGACCGCCTCGCTCATCGATTGGCCCCAGCAGGGACGGGTGCTGGAATTCGCCCTCGAGCCCGACGGGGCCATCGCCATCGCGAGCACGGTCTACGACCACGGCGCACCGCTGGAGTGGTCAGCCCAGCGCCTCGACTCGCATCGCGACCTCGCCGCAATCTCGCGCGTGCTCGCCGTCAATGACTACCACTACCGGCATGACGGCATGCACATCCACGCGCTGTTCTCCCAGCCCGATGTGCGCAACACGATCTGGCGATCACGGCTGGGACGCTCGACATGAGCCTCGCTGAAGACCGGCCGACCCTGCCCGTCATCGTGCGCGGCTCGTGCCATCACGACTGCCCGGACACCTGTGCCTGGGAGGTGTCGGTCGTGGAGGGTCGTGCGGTGGATCTGCGCGGTGCCCGCGACCATCCCACGACCCGAGGAATCCTCTGCCCGAAGGTCAATCGACTGCTCGACCGCGTGTATCCCCCGGATCGCATTCT
>CAZLHZ010000093.1:5630-7526 GCA_964559285.1 uncultured Actinomycetes bacterium
CGCACCGGACCGAAGGGATCGGGTGAGTTCGCGCCGACAACATGGGAGGACGCGCTTGGCCGGATCGCCGAGCGCATGCGGTCGAGGTTCGATGAGGGCGCGGCCGCGTCCATCCTGCAGTTCTCCTTCGATGGGACACAGGGAGTCGTCCAGAAGGGCGTCGTTGCCAATCGCTTCTTCGATCTCATCGGCGCCAGTGACATCGAGCGGCACCTCTGCGGCGCGACGTCGTGGATGGGTGCTGCCGATGTCTACGACAACCCGATTGGCCTTGACCCGGAGTCCCTCCGACATGCTCGGACCATCCTGCTGTGGGGAACCAACACGCTCATCACCAATCGCCACCTGTGGCCGTTCATTGACGAGGCCCGTGCTGCGGGTGCACACGTCACCGTGATCGATCCCGTGCGCACGAAGACCGCGGAGCGCGCGGACGATCATCTTCAGCTGCGGCCAGGGACGGACATTGCCCTCGTCCTCGGGATCATCCATGTGCTCCACCGCGACGAACTGCTGGACCTGGACTGGATCGCCACTCGCACCACGGGGTGGGATGAGCTGTGCATGTCCGCACAGTCGTGGACGCCGGAGCGCGCAGAGGAGATCACCGGGATTCAGGCACAGCGCATCACTGACCTCGCACATCGTGTCGCACGCCATCGACCCGCGGCCATTCGCGTGCTCGTCGGTCCGGAGCACCGGGAGCACGGTCGCGAGATCATGCGGGCGGTGGCGATGCTGCCCGCTGTCACCGGCGCGTGGCGTGACGTGGGCGGTGGGCTTGCCCGTTCCACGCAGGCGTGGTTCGAGCAGGCTCTCACCTGGCCGGAGCGCCTCGGCTCACGGCGTACCTTCAACATGGCCCGGTTCGGTGAGGTGATGCTCGACGCGAGCCTGTCACCACCGATCGACACGCTCATCGTGCACAACTCCAACCCGGCCGTCATCCTGCCGGATCAGGAGCGTGTCCTCGCGGCGCTGTCGCGTGAAGACCTCATGACGGTGGTGCTTGAGCAGTTCATGACGGACACGGCTCGCTACGCGGATGTCATCCTCCCCGTCACGACGCAGATCGAGCAGCTCGATCTCGGGATCGCATGGGGTCACCTCTATCTGTCGCTCAACCAGCCCGCAATTGCGCCGGTCGGTGAGGCACGGCCGAACTCCCGGATCTTCCGCGAACTCGCCGCAGCGGTCGGCGTCAGTGACGACCTGCTCGCGAGCGACGACGAGGACATCATCCGTGACATGCTCGCGTCAGGCAGTGCGCTTATGGATGGCATCGACCTCGATGTGCTGGCCCGTGATGGATGGGCTCGTTTGCGCATTCCTGACGACTATCGACCGTACGTCGACACCGATGGTCCAGCGCACACCCGCCACCTCAGACTGCACGTGGCGAGTGTCGAGTTCGGCCGTGAGACACCCGGGTCGGTGCTCGCCGCGCGATTCCCCCTCACCCTCCTGACGCGCAAGCAGCACATCGCCTTCCTCAACGCGAACTACGGTGGCTTCCCCGACCATCAGCCCTCGGCCGGCGAGCCGCTGCTGCAGATGAATGCCGAGGATGCCCGGCAGCGCGGGATTGAGGATGGGACTGTCGTGCGCATCCGCAATGACCGCGGAGCGCTCACGATGCGCGTGGTGATCAGTGACGAGGTACTGCCCGGAGTGGTGGCCGCCCCGTTCGGATGGTGGCATGACGGCTCGCGCGAACGGCGCTCGATCAACGTGCTCACGAATGCGACCCTGCCGCGTTCCGGAATCGGGTCAGCGGCCTTCCACGAGACCCTGGTCGAGGTGGAGGCGATCACCGACGAGGTCGGCTGAACGTGTTGATGGCCCGTACACACGAGGTGCGCGGGCCATCAGTGAGCGTCGTCAGACCTTCGGCTG
>CAZLHZ010000094.1:0-7508 GCA_964559285.1 uncultured Actinomycetes bacterium
GTGAGCCATGCTCAATTCCTGGATTGACGATTGTCCAGTCGACGAGGTCGTCTACGAGTACGAAAAATACGTCGGTGTATTCGGGCGAGAGAAGTTGAAGCCGCAATACACCTTGCTGCTCGAAGAGTTCTATCTCGATAAGATCACCTACCTCGACGTTTGGAAGTCGAATGTCCTGAGGTAATCCTCGGACCTCTAATCCCACAAAACGTGCAATTGGATCGCTTACAAAGAAGATGTCAAGTTGGTGCTCGTCTGTCAATCGCCGTTGGATAAAATGAGTTTGGCCGGCATCGATGGCCTGAGCCGCCACTTTTGCACTGATTTTCATAAGACTCCCTCGTCGTCTTCGTCTGCGTTGGTCCAATAGTCGTTTCGAACTAAATAGTCGATAGCGGGAGCACGATCAGAATCCGGGAAGCTAATCCCGAATGTGGGAATAAAGCTGAACCTTGTAAAGCCGCTGGGAATCTCAGATCCATTGTCTGGGTCGAATCCAGCTGGATCCAGTGGGTAGATGACCAAAAGCCCGTGCTTGGGGGAGCGGCCCTTTCGCCATGCCTTTCCTCGCAATGGCTCAGCCGTACCATCAGGGAATTGCCTAGCAAAAGCCTTAGCTGCAGTGATCTCATCGAGAGACAAACCCAGAGCTTCGTGGGCAGGATCCCACAGAGTTCCAATGACTTGCTCGTTTGCTTTTGAAGGGTCTTCACTTCGTCGCTTCACAAGCTTCACATTGAACCCAGCGATGTTTTCGATACGCGCACGAGGTGCGGTGACTGAGATTAATGCAATAGACCAGCGTGTGAGTTCGTCGACAGCATTACAAGCCCTAATGAATTCCGCAAGAAGTCTTGGGTCTGCTGACGTTATACCTGGATGCTCTGGAAACTCATCAAGAAACGCGAGTACTCCGGCTGCGGGCAAATCCTCAAATAAGTAGTTCGGCTTAGCACTATCGGTGGGCTCCTTCTGCGATTGCGCCCATCGAATCAGTTTGGAAGTCGTCTCCACATACCGAGGAACCGATTCTGCCTTCAGAGCGCGGTACGACGGGTTCTCACCTGCATAGCTCAATTTAACTCGCGTTGCATTCCGCATCTTCACCCGCGCTGTAATGAGTAAGTTCTGAGGTGATTTAGCGACCTTTAATCCAAATTGTTTTGGTGTTGCACCAATGATTCGCATTTCTTCAAATTGGTTGTATAACTCTTCAGTCGCCATTGCTATGTCGCGATACCAACCGATTAGTTCGTCAGATGTATATAGCCGACATAGGTCGGTGTAACCACGTCGATATCCGAACCAACGTCCCATCTGCATCAACGTGTCGTACATTTTTGTCGTTCGCTGAAAGTAGCTGATGGACAAACCTTCAAGAGTTAGTCCACGCGATAGCTTCGCTCCACCAATCGCAATTACTGAGACGCCTTGATTTCGGTTGTTGTAATAATTCAGTGCGTCCTCAGATCGACCATTAATGACTTTCACAGTGATTTTTTCCACAGCTGGCACAAGGTGGTCTTGAAGTGTGGTCCATGGAATGGCTCGAACGGTGGGGTCGTCGAACGTCAGTGTCGTTTCGAGAAAATCGCTCTCCCACAAATCCTTGAGCTCAGCCATGACAGGTCGTGGATCCCGCGGTGTCGAATTTCTTATTGCAAGGCGAATCGACTTGACCTCAGCTTCAATCAAGTGGAACACCTCACTCTGGACGTCTTGAAGTCGTGACAGATGAACAAGCATCGAATTATGCTCCTGCGCCTGTCCCCGTTCTCTTCGTGCTGCGCACACGAGTACGAAAGCGAGCAGCGCTTCCCTGAGACTTTGAGGAATAGGGACATTCGGTGGCCGCCATCCCTTGTCGTGATTATGGGGAATAAACTCCTCTAGGTCGCTAAATCGGCGAAGAATTGGTAGCCCAGCCCTTTCGGTTATTCCTTGTAAAGGTGACTCGCTGAGTCCGAAAACTCGGTCAGCACCCATGTACTCAGAAGACCGCGCGAGGCAGATAATGAAGCTACGAGGAAATAGATCTTCTCCGAACTCCTTCCTCTCTTTGCCCTCCTCATGGTAGATGAAGATGTTCGCAAATGGTGTTGCTGTGTATCCGATATAAGCCGATTGATCAAACATGTGGAGAAGACGGCGGATGTGTCCGTTAATTTTTGTGGGCTCTCCCTGCACCCCTTGTCGCTCAAAGTCGTAGATTGTGTTCTTGGTATTCACCGAGCTGAAGTCACACTCGTCGTCAATAACGAGAATTGGGAGATTTGAAATCTTGTGTATCCCATCGCGATTTGAACCCACAACCGCACTGACCCAGTTAGTGAGATTCTTGAGGACTGAGCTGTTTTTCTTTACGACGAGGACCAGTGGCTGAGCTCCGCCGGGAACAATCCCCAATCCTTGTGCCACTGCTTTCTTGAAATCGCCTTCTTCGGCCGCGGTTGTGAGGGAAATGGGGGTTAATGCGGTGTTATCGAATTCATGAAGCTCACCGACGCCAACTCTTCGGCCACGTTGTTGTCCCGCTCCGTGGCCCATTGTAAAACCCAGAAAACCCTCATCGATCCGAAGTTGGGTTTGAGCCCGCAGGCCGTTGTCCGAGCCGGCGAGAATAACTATCAAGCGATATCCAGCATCGACTGCTTTGCAGACAAGCCCCGTGTAATGAGCAGTCTTTCCAGACTGTACGTGTCCGACTACCATCCCACGTCGGTCCCATTCACCAGGTCGAGCGGGGTCTTCAAGTCGTCTAAGAACGTCGTCAGTGGTGTTGTCAAGTTCATCGACAACATTCGGTGGAAGTCCGATGACAAATTTCAGCCAGTGTTTATATCTTTCCCAGTAACCCCATGTAATGTTTGGTCGCTTCTCCCCAAGCCATTCGACGTGATCTATGTCGTCGCCAAGCGTTCCACTTATTCCAGTAATGCGCACATTGACGCACACTTCAATGTTCCGTTGTACTTTGGGAACATCAATGTTTCCCGTACTCCAGATGAGCCTGATGTCGTCGATTGCCTTTTGAATGTCTTCTTGGCTAACTGCTGCCTGCGCGCCAAGTAGAGCTAAGACGGCTGTGCGGAAATTTCGCTCATCGGGGTTCAGATTGTCGTTCAATTGTGGTCCTCCCAGGCTGTTCTATTGCTGCTCAACTTGTCTGAACTTTTCAAGAGCGTCCTCAATTATGTAAGGGAAATCTGAAAAAGGTTCAATTAACTGAAGACTTCTTTGTATCTCCTCGAGTGTCTCACCACGTTGATATCGAGTAGCTATTGCTGTTTCTATGAGTTCTCTAACTAGTAATTCTGATGCACTTGAGCTGTCAAATCTGTCAAGGTACAAAGTCTCTTCTCCGGCAGGCACACCGCGCAGATACGTAGCTGGCACAGTCTTCGATATAAGTCGAATAATTCGGGTGAGCTGTTTTGATTGATCGGCGGGAAGAATTTCTCGAAATTGCGTAATCATCGAATGTTGCTCGTTTACGGCAATCTTTCCTATCTCGTCAACGAGGTTTGGATATTTCCAAACGAGCTCGAATTGGGGTGGTCTAGGACATTTGCAAGGTCGACTGTTGCATGTGGTACAGAACTTGCGAACGCGACTGCGGTATCGATTCGATGCTTTGCTGCACACCGAGCGCGCGACTCGATCGAGCTGTCTTCGTGTTCGGGGAGGGGGGGTGACGGCTGATTTCGTTACGTCAAGAAGCCAATCATTGTCTGTGTTGTTATCTAGTTCAATGGCGATGCGTGCCAATTTTGTGTGTTCGTCTTGAAGCCGACCAAGCCCGAGGTAGCCGCCATACGTGATCAGACGATCAAGCCGATAGACGTAAAACCCTTGTAGTTGATTCCATCGACGTCGGCCTGCTGCTTCCCACAACTCGAGGCAGTCATCAGCGATCGCTTCACGCTCAGCCGGAAGGACAAAACCAGCAACAGACGACACTCCACTCGGAAGTTGGATGTTCTCGTCCTCGATTTTCCAGACTTGACCTTCTACTGGGTATCGATCAAGAAAGGGGTCCCAGGGCTTTAGCTGTCGATCATTGACAGAAATTCTCAATTGGGGCTTTCCATCTGGAAGTGATCGCGACATGAACCGATGAAATACCATCTCCAGATGGTCAGCTACTCGCTCAAAAATGGAGTCAATGTCATTTGATTCAATCTCAGTGTCAGAGGTGCCTAGCAGCCTGTCAAGTTTTTGCCATCGGACGACTGTCCCGTCCTTCCCGTTCAGCATTTCGATTTGGCGACCAACTGTCTCACTGCTCGAACTTGCGGTCTGCCAGCGAGAGCCACTCGCCCTCAATTCCTCAATGTCCCATCCGAGATGGGATGGTTTCCCGTTATGCACAGTTGTTACTGTCATCCGACTGCACTGGGAGAGAGAAGCGGTCTTTAATCCCAAACCAAACCGACCAAGATCGGATAATTCACGCGGAGAACTTGGTCCCAACCCTGCAAATCGAAGCGCTTCACGAAGACGTTCGGAACTCATTCCCCATCCGTCGTCAACTATGTCGACTAGTGGAGCACCACCATTCCAGTGCACGTAAATGCGAACGTTGCGCGCATTCGCAGCAATCGAATTATCAATGAGATCTGCGACTGCAGACGAGGTGGAGTAGGGAAAAGCTCTGAGTGATTCGACCAGAGCGGCGGGGTTAGGACCGAGCTCGTCATCTCTGTCATTCATCGTTTTCCTCCATTAACAGACGAACATTAATCCTTTTACGAAGGCTCCATTACAAGCAAAGTAATAGGCAAAGAGGCAACTGGCTGACGTGGTATTTGCTGCTGTTACTGGTGAATTGCAATCGAGAGAATCAATGTCCTTAGCACTAGCTCGAGTCATCTTCAGCTAAGAGTTGCAATTTGCTACTGTGACGTAAGCGGTACTCGACGACCTGTCGTTCGCCAATCTGCGAACCAAACTGGGCAATGAGTCGAGGCATTGTTTCCTTCGACTAAGTCTGCGATCCAGAGTTGAGAAATCACTGGCTCGGCGAGAATAGTGAGCTTGATCTCGTAGTTTTGATACTTCTCAGTCCCGCTTGTAAAGAATTTTGCGGTACACCAGTCGGTTTCTGGAATTGGTGCGCCTGGAACTGCAAGACCATCAAATCGCATCGATCTAGGTGCTCCGCCATCGATAGAAGTAAACAGGAAAAAAGGTGGACACAGACTGCGTGAATCCGCATTCCTAAAATCAAGATTAAAGATGTCTCTGAGAGCTTTATTCCCATTGGGCTTGTGCAGATCGTCTTGAGGTTTTCTATTGTCTCCATAGTAAGTGGCAATTCCTGTGCGAGAGTCGATGTAGTCAGGCCACTCACTTTCGTTACCCGTCGTGAACAAGGCAACGAATGCTCTGTTCCCGATCGAGTCCTTCTTGGGACGAATCCCGCCCATATTTGCTACTCCGAGGAGAACACTGAGAGGCTCAGTCGCGAGACTCTGGTCCCCTTCATAGATTGCGCCGACGTGAAGATTTGCTCCGAGGACTTGGTCTTTACGGAAGATCATGAGGAAACATTACCTTCAATACAAATAACAGGTATGCTGAGCGATGAAAGGCCTATTCATACAGATAACGAATGAGGGAACCCGCAATTTGACGAACAACTTCGACTGTAATCGAGTTGCCGAATTGTCTATATGCAGTGGTCTTGCTAATTGGAAGCCGGAAAACACTCGGAAAAGTTTGTAATAAAGCACATTCTCGTGGGGTGAGCATCCGCGGCGCCTTTGTGCTGTCCTTGTTTGGAATGAGACAGTCCTTGCCATCCTTGAAATATCGAGCAACTAGTGTCGGCGCCGGTTCAGTTAAGTCACTCATCAATCCGATCCGGAATCCATTTCCTCTCTTTTTGTGTTCCATCTCCCGTCGCCTGTGACTTGCCCACATGCGAGAGGAGATTGAGAATCGGTCAAATTTCTCACGTTCTGTCAATGAATCATCTTTCGCAATGATTTCATCAATGCCAAAGTTTCGTTCTTTGAAGACGGGAAACTCAAAATTGCCTCGTCGTCTTACAATGTTCTTCTTCACACAAACAAGGTAAACCCGCTTACGGCGCTGCGCGACGACAGAGCGTGAGTCGATTACGGCCCAATTTCTAGCGTCTGACCACTTTGGAAAAATTACGTATCCGGCATCCTGAATCTCTTTGCGAATGACATTGATAGTGTTTCCGGAGTCGTGTGTAGCCAAATTCGCTACATTTTCGAGAATAATTGCATCAGGTTTATGAGCACGGGCAATGTGCAATATGTCTTCAAATAGTGTGCCTTGGGCAGAGCAGTCAAGCCCGTGCGAAATTCCGTGGTGATTGCGAGATGAGACGCCAGCTCTGCTGAAAGGCTGACATGGAAATCCAGCAGCAACAATCATCGGTTTCGGGGTCCGCTTCCGAGTCCGCTCTATCCCAAGTGACGATCCGGAAACGGTGCGTGTGAATCTGCGAATATCGCCGAATGGAACAATGCCGTAGTTGATCGCGTACGTTACGCGTGCTGCATCGTCCCACTCACTAGCAAAAACGGGCTCTCCGCCATGTGCAGTAAGTGCAAGATGAAATCCTCCAATTCCAGCGAACAGATCCATGAACGTGAACTCTGAGTGTGTGTCGGACTTCCTCTTGGCTAGGCGGATTGCCGGAGGGCTTTTCAGAGATTGAGCACGAAGAACATTGAGGACTTGCTTACGCTTGGCAGGACGGGTATCGATGTTGTAGGCAAGAGCCTCATCCTCGGAAATCACCCAATGAGTAACTAGCGCCCAAATGTCTACGATGTCGGCGTCAACTTCGAGAGCATCTATTGCATGCACAAGTTTCGCGGCCCTCTTGAACCATGCGAGCGTTTTCGGGTGTGCCTCAGCTTCCTTGAATAACTGCCGTTCAAACTTGTGCACCGTGCCAGGATAGCAAGTAGATGTCCTGCACGACTTCACGCCGTGTCGAGTCCAAGAACCCGTCAAGATCCACAGATTCCAATCCGATCTCGACATGTTGAAAGTATTGATAGCCGAGAATGACCTCGTGATGGTTCCGCTTGGATAGCTAGGTTAGGTCGACAAGTACATCCTAGATATTGCGAATAACAAAGTCGCCATTGTCATCAGCAACGATTCCTTCAAAGAGTTTCAAAGTGATCACCAGTGGCTTTTTGATGAAGGTCGGCTCTTTGGACACGGTGAGGTTCCGAGCGTCGGGTAGAACTTTACGGTTCGGTTTCCTGTTCGACCGAGGACGTACTGACGAGCCGATCGTCCGTTTCCCCTAGGCATGAGAGTCTCGTGAAGTCGATTGGCTCTAGCTGTTGAGCGGTCGGATCTGTCTAGATTTCTGCACCACCGAGTGCTTTGGCGAGAGGGGAACTAGCCTTCAAGACTGGTCGGTTCGGCACCTTTGGCGAGTTTCGCTCTGGGTTCGGCTCCGCCCCTGCGCCTTTAGCTCAGTCGGTAGAGCAACGGACTTTTAATCCGCA
>CAZLHZ010000095.1:0-7491 GCA_964559285.1 uncultured Actinomycetes bacterium
GACCCCGCGCCGCTTCCTACCGATGCGCTCCAGCGCTCCCTCGCGCCCTTCGGGGAGAGCCGCATGCTGCCCACCGCGGCCTACACCTCCGACGAGGTGTTCACCTGGGAGCAGGAGCACTTCTTCGCCGGCTGGCAGGTCGTCGGTCGCAGTGATGAGCTGGCCGAGCCCGGAATGCAGCGTGCGGAGCGCGTGGGCCGCACGACCGTGCTGCTGGTGCGTGGTGATGACCGGGTGCTGCGAGCCTTCGCCAACGTGTGTCGCCATCGCGGACACGAGCTGCTCGCCTGCGGGGCGCCAACCACGGCGCGCGCCATCACCTGTCCCTACCACTCATGGTCCTATCGCCTGGACGGCACGCTGCTCAGCGCCTCGGGCTATGGGCGATTCGAGTCGTGCAGGAGTGGCACGGGTGGATCTTCGTCGACATCTCCGGCTGCGCCGGGTCGTTGAGCGATCACCTGACCGGCCTCGAGGATCGGATCGGTCCCTATCAGCCGGAGCTCCTCGAGATCCGCGGCCGCCACGACTACGTCATCAAGGCCAACTGGAAGATCATCATCGAGAACTACCAGGAGTGCTATCACTGCACCTCCATCCACCCGGAACTGTGTCGGGTGAGCCCACCCGACAGTGGTGAGAACTGGGTGCACTCCGCAGGAGCCTGGGTCGGTGGTTGGCTTGACCTGCGCCCGCACGCGGTCACGATGTCGTTGGATGGACGCAGTGATGGTGCCTTCATCCCCGGCCTGACCGAGGTGGAGCGTCGCCGCGTCGACTACATCGGCATCTTCCCCAATCTCCTCGTGAGCCTGCATCCCGACTACGTCATGACACATCGCATGGTGCCGCTGTCACCGCGCGAGACCTGGGTGGAATGCCTGTGGGCCTTCCCGTCGGAGGCTGTCGAACGGCCGGGGTTCGATCCTGGCTACGCCGTGGACTTCTGGGACATCACCAATCGCGAGGACTGGTCGGCGTGCGAGGCGGTCCAGCGCGGTCTCGACAGTGGGTACGCCGTCCCCGGACCGCTCTCACCCGATGAGGATGCGATCTACCAGTTCGTCACGATGGTTGCACGGGGCTACCTCGGACAGCCGCTCACCTCGTGATCGAGGAGTTCCCGAGGTCTGTGAGGATCTGCTGGCTGGCAAATCGTCCGGGCGCCCCGATGACGCAGCCACCGGGGTGGGTTCCGGAGCCGCACTGGTAGTACCCGCGAATGGGAGTGCGGTAGTCGCTGTAGCCGGGTGCGGGCCGGAAGAAGTACATCTGGGGCGCGAAGAGCTCGCCCGCGTAGATATTGCCCTCGGAGAGCCCAGTTGTGCTCTCGATGATGTCCGGTGTCACGACCTCCCGCTGCAGGACGAGGTCGTTGAAGTTCGGGAAGAACCGCTGCAGCGTCGCTTGCACGCGGTCGGCCATGCGCTCTCGTTCGACATCCCATGAACTGCCCCTGAGCTCATAGGGTGTGTACATGACGAAGCACGACATGACGTGCTTGCCGGGAGGTGCCATGTCGGGATCGATGAACGACTGGATGGAGGCGTCGATGTAGGGATGCTCGCTATACCAGCCGTACTTCGCGTCGTCGAATGCGTGTTCCATGTAGTCCACGGTGGGAGCGATGTTGATGAAGCCGAGATACTGATCTGTCCGATCGCCCAGCGCCGGATAGGACGGGACGCCATCGAGCGCGAAGTTGACCTTGGAGGCGACACCCTGAAAGCGATAGCGCCTGATCGCATCCACCAGCTCGGTGGGCAGTTCGCGTGCATCAGCGATCTCCAGGAAGGTGCGCCGCGGATCAAGTGAGGACACGACGGTTGAGGCGTGGATCTCGGTGCCGTCATCCAGAGCCACTCCGATCGACTGACCATCGCGCGTCAGCAGTGTGCTCACGTGAGCACCGAGCCGGATCTCCGCCCCGAAGGACTGTGCCGCACGGGTGAGAACCTGGGTGAAGCCGCCATTGCCGCCCTTGTGGAAGGCCCACGACCCCATGGCGCCGTCATGCTCCCCCATGCTGAGGAAGAGCCAGTTCAATCCACTGCCCGGTGACATCGGACCGAGCTTGGCTCCGACGCAGGCTGCTGAGCCGATGGAGGCCTTGAGGATCTCGCTCTCGAAGTAGTCCTCAAGGAAGTCGTGCATGCTTCCAGTGAGCAGCCGCACCGTATCGTGGAGCACCTTCTTGTCCGCGGATCCCCAGTGGGCGAGGAGCCAGCGCATCCGCTCGCCGTCCTCGACGGAGTCACTGAAGAGATTCGGCGGGATGCTGTCGAACATCGGGCGGATGAACTGCTTCACCCGCGCGGTGTCGTGCACGAATCGGTCGTGGGCATCAGCATCGCGCCGTGAGTGACGGGCGATCTCGCGGCGGTTGACGCCATGGTCTGGCCCCAGCAGCAGGTAGTCGCCGTCGTCCATCGGGGCGAAGTGCGAGCGCATGTAGAGCGGCATGAACCCGTGACTCACAAGGTCGAGTTCGTGGATGATCTCAGGTCTCAGGAGACTGAGGGCGTAGGAGAAGGTCGTGAAGCTGAATCCGGGACGGAGCTCCTCGGTGATGGCCGCTCCACCGGTGAGCTGCCGCTGCTCCAGAACCACCACGCGCAGCCCTGCCCTGGCGAGGTAGGCCGCGTTCGTCAAGCCGTTGTGCCCGGCCCCGATGATGATGGCGTCATAGGTCTGGGACATCACATGGCCGTCTTTCGCTCGGGGGAGTAGAAGGGCAGGGCCGTCACGGTGGCGGCCACGTTGAGGTACTCATGGGTCACCGTCTGCTCAATGAAGAGACGGCTGCCAGGTTCGGCTGAGCCCGGTCGCACGCGGGCAATGCCGATGTGCTTCTGCAATAAGGGGGAGTACATGAAGCTCGTGGCGTATCCCACCCGCTGGCCCGAGGAGGTGTAGATCATCGACTCCCACGTCAGCGGAATCTCCCGAGGGACGGCCAGGAGCCCGTGGGAGGTGAACAGCTCGTAGTAGTCGGCCCAGGCCACCGTGATCCCCACGGTCTGCCAGCGTGGTGCGCGGCGATTCATCTCGCGAAGCAGTGCCTGCCGACCGATGAACGGCCGCGTGTCATCCGTGATCCCCGTGAGCAACCAGCCGAGTCCGAGCTCCGTCGGGGTGAATCGATCTTCAGCGACGAAGGCGTAGCGACTGGAGGTGAACTCTCGACCGAAGAGTGGCAGGCCGGCCTCGATGCGTGTCATGTCGAGGGCGATATCCCCGTAGGGGCGCAACCCGAGTGGTTGTCCGACCTCGAGCAGGGCATCGAGCACGTCAAGTGCCCCGGACGTCGGAATCAGAAGTTCGTAGCCGAGGTCCCCCGAGAACCCCGTGCGGCTCACCGTGACCGGGACTCCGGCGATGGAGGTCGCGGTGACGTCGAAGTAGCGAAGCATCGGCAGGTCATCGATCAGGTGGCCCAGGATCATCCGCGACCGCGGACCCTGGATCGCCAAGGAGGCAAGGTCATCACTGCAGTCGACCAGGTCGATGTCGACATCGGCCGCCAACTCTGAGAGGTAGCCGTAGTTCGGCTGGCCGGCCGTGAGCAGGAACTCGTCGGATGCCAGCCGGAAGAGGACACCGTCCTCCATCACCATGCCCTCGTCGTCACACCACAGGGTGTACTGCGCCCGCCCGGGGGGACAGCCGCGCGGATCACGGGCGAAGGCGTAGGAGCAGAACTTCTCCGCATCCCGGCCCCGGATGAGGTACTTGTGCAGCGGTGAGGTGTCGAAGAATCCGGCGGCGGTGCGCACGGTGACGTACTCCTGTTTGACCGAGAGGTCGTACTGCGGAGCTGCGAGATGGCCGGCCCAGTGCCCCCACAGCCCGCTCTCGTTGAGCTGTTCCAGGCGCGGATGGAAGGGGGTCCGTCTGATCATGTCCCTCCTTCCGAGACCGCATCGCGCCGACACCCGAGGTGGCGTGACACCCTACGACGTGGCCGAGCAGGACCACAACGAGATCGCGCCACATGCCATGCTCTGCCCATGACGACTGGCATCTGGGAGTTCCCGAGCAGCCCGCCCCCAAGCCTTCGGCTGCACGGAAATGCCCCGAAGCCGATGACCGGGACGGTGCCGATCATGGCAGGCCGCCTCGAGGTCACCGACAACTCAGTCGAGTTCGCGATGACCCTGCTCATCGGGCGGATCGACTCGGGCAACTTCCTGCGCGATAAGGCCATCCGGGCGTTCCTGCTCATGAACAACGGTGAGCGGCTGACCTTTGATGCGCAGTGTGCCCCCGGACCCGGGCCCTGGCATGTCGAGGGACTGGCTCGCGCCGGCACCGTGGACATCCCCATGGTCGTGGAGATCACGCCACTGGATCCTGCACTCTCCCGGGTTCACCTCGGAGGAACGGTGACTTTCACGGATGTCACCATTCCCCTGCCGGGCTTCAGCGGGGTGCGCGAGATCGAACTGCGCATCGACTCCGACCTGCCGATGCGGCAGATCTCCTAGCCGATCAGGAGCTTCAGCAGGAGGATGACGCCGCCGATCGAGAAGTCGGCCAGGCCCCATAGGACAGCCCTCGGCCACGAGGATCCGGATCGGCGCGCCGCAAGAGTGCCGACAACAAGCAGGAATCCCATGAGGACCAGCGCGTCAATCGTGGCGATGCCATCGACATCGAACTCCATTGCGTTGAGCATGAGCGACAGGCCGATGACGATGGCGCACGGCAGGAGGAATGCCACGACATGCATCAGTTCATCGCGTGCATCTGCACGCGTGAAGGGTGCACGCCGCACAGCCCGATGAGCGAAGACTGACGCCCAGGCGTGCGCGATGACGATCGCTGCAGATGTGCCGACCACGATCGCGATCAGCTCCGCCACATCGGATGCGTAGGACTTCCACGCGGCGGCGACGATGACACCGATGAGGGTGAGGATGGAGTAGACCTCCATCGTTGCCCGGCGCACCCGGTGCTCGGTGGGCTGGCCTCCCGGCCGAATGTCAATCACCATCGGGGGCTCCGTAGAGAAGGTCGTCCGCTTCAACGATGGAGTAGGCATATCCCTGCTCGGCGAGGAAGCGCTGGCGCCGCTGGGCGAAGTCCGCATCGACGGTATCGCGCATCACCACGGTGTAGAAGTGTGCCGTGCGACCGTCAGCCTTGGGTCGAAGGACACGTCCGAGGCGTTGGGCTTCCTCCTGGCGCGATCCGAAGCTCCCTGAGACCTGGATCGCCACGCCTGCCTCGGGCAGGTCGATGGAGAAGTTGGCGACCTTGCTCACGACAAGCACGGGAACCTCGCCCGAGCGGAAGGAGTCAAGCAGTCGCTCCCGCTCCTTCATGGGGGTGTCGCCGGTGATGAGCGCAGCCCCGAGATGGTCCGCGAGGATCTCCAGCTGGTCAAGGAACTGGCCGATGATGAGCACATGATCGTCCGTGTGCCGGGCGACGATCGCCTCGACGACGCGGTTCTTCAGATCGCTGGAGGATGCGAGGCGATACCGCTCATCCGGTTCGGCGGTGGCGTACGCGAGCCGATCACGATCGGGCAGGGTGACGCGCACCTCGACACAATCCGCCGGCGCGATCCACCCCTGTGCCTCGATCTCCTTCCAGGGGGCGTCGTACCTCTTGGGGCCGATGAGACTGAAGACATCGCCCTCGCGACCGTCCTCGCGCACGAGTGTCGCGGTGAGCCCGAGGCGGCGACGCGACTGGATGTCCGCAGTGAAACGGAAGATCGGCGCGGGCAGGAGGTGCACCTCGTCGTAGATCACCAGACCCCAGTCGCGCGTGTCGAAGAGCTCCAGATGCGCGAAGACGCCTTTGCGCTTGGTCGTCATGACCTGATAGGTCGCGATCGTGACGGGCCGGATGTCCTTGCGGGCCCCGGAGTACTCCCCGATCTCATCCTCGGTGAGCGTCGTGCGACGCAGCAGTTCTGCGCGCCACTGACGGGCAGACAACGTGTTCGTGACGAGGATGAGCGTCGTGGCCTGCGCGCGCGCCATGGCGGCGGCACCGACGAGTGTCTTGCCGGCACCGCACGGCAGGACGACGACTCCGGAGCCACCGTGCCAGAAGCCGTCGACGGCGTGACGCTGGTAGTCGCGCAGGGTCCAGCCGTCCTCGCGCAGGGCGATCGGGTGATGTTCGCCGTCGACGTAGCCGGCGAGGTCCTCGGCCGGCCAGCCGAGCTTGAGCAGCACCTGCTTGAGGTGACCGCGTTCACTGGGGTGCACGACGACCGTGTCCGGATCGATGCGCTCGCCGACGAGGGGAGCGATCTTGGAACTGCGCAGCACCTCTTCGAGGACGGCGCGATCCGTGGTCTGCAGGACGAGCCCATGGGTCGGATGCTTGGCGATGGTGAGTCGGCCGTAGCGATCCATCGTCTCGGCGATGTCGATGAGCAGGGCGTGCGGCACGACGTAGCGGCTGTTGGTCAGCAGCACATCGATGACCTGCTCGGCGTCATGGCCGGCCGCACGGGCATTCCACAGACCGAGATTGGTGACCCGATAGGTGTGGATGTGCTCCGGTGCCCGCTCCAGTTCGGCGAAGGGAGCAATCGCGCGGCGGCACTCCTCCGCGCGCGGATGATCAACCTCGAGCAGAAGCGTCTTGTCGCTCTGCACGATGAGCGGGCCGTCGGTCACGGGCGTGAGCTCCCGAGGACATCCGCCACGAGGGCGGCGACAAGCGCCGCCCGCTCCGGCATATGCGGCACGCTCGCCCACTCGTGATCAGCATGGGCCCCATCGCCAACCGCCCCGAGACCATCGAGGGTGGCGACACCGAGAGCCGCGGTGAAGTTGCCGTCGCTGGCGCCACCGACCGCGCGTCCCTCGAGCGGAGGCAACCCGACGGACTCAGCGCAGCGTGCGGCACGAGTGAAGAGGTCAGCGGCACGTGCCTCCTCCATCGCCGGGCGATTGATCCCACCACCGGTGATGGCGACCGATGCCTGAGCATGCGCGGGCCGCCACCTGCGCACCAGATCGTCGACGCGCTGCTGCTCCTGTGCCGACCACGCGCGCACATCGACTCCAATGAAGGCGTGGTCAGGGACGGTGTTGGAAGTGACACCGGCCCGCGCGAGCGTGGGAGTCACAGTCGTGCCGACTCCGGGATCGGCGTACGACACGAGGTCATGCACCAACGTGGCCGCCTCGACGAGAGCATTGATGCCGCGTTCCGGATCAAGGCCGGCGTGGGCTGCGCGTCCGGTGATCTCGATGTCGTACCACGATGTGCCCTTGCGTCCGGTCTTGAGCGCCTCGCCGATAGCAGCTTCGAAGACAAGCACCGCATCAGCACTGCTGGCCATCAACTCGATGAGATCGCGGGAGCGCAGGGAGCCGAGTTCCTCATCAGTGGTGAACAGGATGCCGACACCGTCATCAGGAGAGGTGCCGAGCAGGCGCAGGGCAGTGAGGGCCTGCACCACTCCGGCCTTCATGTCGAAGACGCCGGGTCCGGTGAGGCGGGTGCCATCGGATGACC